>JBLHNX010000131.1:0-7290 GCA_047622125.1 Paracoccaceae bacterium
GCCACAGGTGCTTGCTGGTGGTGGCGCTGACGTGATGCTGAACTGGATGCCATCCGCATTGGCCGCGCGCGAACGCGGTCTGCCCGTGGTCAACATCGCCCAGCCGTTCAAGACGTCCGGCCTGATGCTGACTTGCTGGAAAGACACCGGCATCACATCGGTCGAGGATTTCCGCGGCAAGACCATCGGCGTGTGGTTCTTTGGCAATGAATATCCGTTCCTGAGCTGGATGAGCCAGGTCGGCATTTCGACCGAAGGCGGCGAAGATGGCGTGACGGTTCTTAAGCAGGGTTTCAACGTTGACCCGCTGCTGAACCGCGAGGCCGACTGTATTTCGACGATGACCTATAACGAATACGGTCAGGTGTTGGATGCGGGTGTTGATCCTGAGGAACTGGTGACGTTCATGTACGAAGACCAAGGCGTCGCGACGCTTGAGGACGGCATGTACGTCCTTGAGGAAAACCTTGAAGATCCGGTGTTCGTCGACAACATGGTGCGCTTCGTGCGTGCGTCGATGCGTGGTTGGAAGTATGCCGAAGACAACGTGGCAGAAGCGGCAGCCATCGTTATCGATAACGATGAAACCGGTGCGCAGTCCTTGGCAGCGCAAGAGCGGATGATGACCGAGATCGCCAAACTGACGGCGGGCTCGAACGGCGCACTTGATCCGGCTGACTACGAACGCACGGTTGCGACCTTGCTTGGTGGTGGATCGGATCCAGTGATCACAGCCGCACCCGAAGGGGCGTGGACACACGCGATCACCGACCAAGCGCTACAGTAAGCTTAGCTGAAAAACCGCCGTTGCCCCCGCGTTTTGGGGGCAACGGCATTTCAATCTGCTCCGCATGCATACTGGGGTCGAACACATGCAAAAACTGAACACCCAAGCCGAATGGATCGCCCGCGCAAAAGCGGTTTTACCTGCAGGTGGCTTTGGCAATTTCGACCCTGAGATCATCATTGCGCGGGGGGCTGGCAGCCACGTCTGGGATGAAGACGGTAATGAATATATCGACTACCTGATCGGGTCCGGCCCGATGTTGCTGGGCCACGGTGACCCCGAGGTGATGGAGGCCGTGCTGGAACAGCTTCCCAAGGGCATGACGTTTTTTGCTAATAATTCCAAAGGGATCGCGCTGGCCGAAGCCATTGTTGATGCGGTTCCCTGTTGCGAACAGGTCCGTTTTGTTGCATCCGGCGGCGAGGCGGATATGTACGCGATCCGCTTGGCTCGCGCCTATACGGGGCGCAACAAAATCCTGAAATTCGAAGGCGGCTATCACGGGATGAGCGCCGAAGCGCAGATGAGCCTTGCGCCCGCAACCCAAGTTAATTTTCCCCAAGCCGTTCCCGACAGCGCCGGTATCCCGCAAAGCGTTGCTGATGACGTGCTGATCGCGCCCTACAATGACTTGGCGGCGGTCGCGACCCTGTTGGGCGAACACGACGACATAGCCGCGATCATTGCCGAACCTCTGCAACGGATCATCGCCGCAGACCCCGGTTTCCTGCAAGGGCTGCGCGACCTTTGTGACAAACATGGCGTGTTGCTGATCTTTGATGAAATCGTCACGGGGTTCCGCCTTGCCTATGGCGGCGCGCAGGAAAAATACGGCGTGATCCCCGATATTTGCACATTGGGCAAAATCATCGGTGGTGGCTTTCCTTTGGCCGCCCTTGGGGCCAGCGTCGAGATCATGCAGCATTTCGATGTGGCCCGCGTGGGTGGTGATAAATGGCTGATGCAGTTGGGCACTTTGTCGGGCAATCCTGTCGCCGCTGCAGCTGGTCTGAAAACCATGGAAATCCTGCGGCGCGACGGTGCTTATGACCGGCTGCGTGAAATCGGCGGTACCTTGCAAAAGATGCAACGCGATGCCCTTAACGATGCAGGGATTGCGCATCAGATTTGCGGCGATGAAACGCTGTTCGACATCTATTTCACGGCCAACACCTGCCGTGATTACCGCAGCGCCAGACACGATAACCCGCAGACCAACGTTGTCTATAATGCAGCTCTGCGCCAAAACGGGATATTCAAGGCGCCGGGCAAGCTTTATCCGTCACTGACCATCACCGACGCCGATCTTGCACAAACGCATGATGCGGTGCTCAAGGCGGTGGCGGCAATCAGCGGCGCGTGATGACGCGGCGAGCGCTGATCTCAACCCGTTTTGACCAACGTCAGCGATAAAACCGTAAACGGCAGTTTGTCATACTTGAGGCGTTCGGGCGCGTCCGGTCCCGCCTCAACGTATTTGCTTGGCAATGATGCCAGCGTTACCGGAAAATCGGCCTCGGTTAAGTCAATCTGCGTTGAAAAGGATATCAGCTGTGTGCCAGCGCGCTTGTGAAGATGCAGCGCCTGTATGTGGCAAAGATTGCGGTCCGGCGCGTTCAATTCCAGTTCAATCCGGCGGCGCACTGCAGGCGTCTTGATCAACAGCTTTGCAGTCAGCGCCCAACGGCCTGCACTGGACGACGCAGATTGTTCAGCGACGTGGGAATACGTTTTCGGCCCGCCGTCAGGCAAGGCGGTCGCCCGCGTACGGGCGCGCACCAGCTTGGTATCATGCGATTTGTCCCGACCCGAGCGGCGAAGGCGATACATCTGGTGAACGACCCCGCGCATCCGCCTTTGAAGACCATTTAGGGTCTCGGTGTCGCGCGCCAGAATAAGGGCCGGAATGTCACGAATACGGGCACGCGGTTTGTGCGCGCCAAACCGTTTAAGGTCGTCGTGTTGAATCGGCAGGTTCAATTCCTGCGATAGAAATGACAATGCAATCGCAACCGGCCCGCCAAGGTGTCGGCCAACCGCAATCTTGCGCAATTTGTCCCAATCGACGACTTCGCGCTCAAGCATGCTTGCTATATCGACCAGCCAATCGCTGTGATGATGCCCGTCCCACGCGCCATGGCCCATCGCCATCACCAACCGTTCCTCGACCGTAGGGACGAAAACAGGCACATCATAATAAGTGGCGGGTTGGGCATCGATCAGCAATTGCGCGTCGTCGTGTTCGCTGGCATGCACGTATTGATAGGCACAGCGATGCAGGTCGATATCCCCAAAGCGACCCATCTTGAAATTGCGCGCCCGAACGCTTGAGACACGCGCCCGCAAACCCAACGCGCTTTCACCTCTGGTTGATTGCCAGCCTTGTGATGTCAAAATCCCAACGGCGGTTTCAAAATCCCTGTCAGGCAGCAGCAGGTCAAGGTCAAAGGCAGTGCGCGATTTTTGCTCGGACGGGTCCAAGGCAATCCGCGCGGCCCCCTTGAGAAGCACCACTTTTAGGTCAGCATCAACAAACGCTTGCAGCGGCGGCAGGTTGGCGGCGACCGCCAGCCGCGACTGGGTCCAGTGAAGCCGATGCAACCCGATTAATCGGGGATATTCCGCCATTCCTTCCAGCGAGCGACCAAACCGCGTTGTTATAGCCGCTAGCAAGCGGTGTTCGGGAAACGCGGCATCATCCAGATCGTTCTGGGCAAACCAGTCTGCCAATGCCTGACGCGCGGTGGCATTGTCCGGGTTCAGGGCGGCGTGCAGCAACAACAAACGTCTGCCTTCAGGCCAGCTCCATGCGAAATTCGGGAATCTACGCGAAGGGTCTTCGGTCATTGCTGGCTTGCTTCCCGCCGCCGCAAAAGCGCAGCACGGGCAACCGAAAGGTAAGCCCTGCGTTGATCGTCGTTTAGATTGAAGGTCATGCTACCCGGAATGATGCGGCGCAGGGCCAGCACCTCGGGCATCATGTCGGTCGGCAGGCCGAGATGGCGCGCTCGTGCAATCCAATCGACCATATCGCCGCAGCTTCCCGGCGGATCGATGATTGGTCCCACGCAGTTGAATGTGGCGCGATGCAGCAGCATCGTCGAGCGGCTCCAGGCGTCACGTTCATTGCCACTGCTCCGGTCAGGGTCATCGTGGCGAAATTGGCGCATCTTCGAAAACACCACCGCGTCAGCGCCCAACTGCGCCAATCGGGCAAGCTGCCACTCCATTTTATGGGGTAACCAGACATCATCCGCATCGACTGCTGCCACCAACTTGGCGCTAATTGCGGCGATTGCGGCGTTGGTCGCAGCACCACAGCCTGTATTGGCTTGCTGGATAAGCCGCACACACCCACCAAACTGACTCACGATTTCCGCAGTGGCGTCGGATGAGCCGTCGTCCACCACAACAACTTCGCACGGCGGGACCGTTTGATTCAAAACCGACGATACCGTTTCATGAATAGTTCGCGCGGCGTTATATGCAGGGATCGCAACAGAATAGGTCATATTCACCAAAATTCCTTTGGCAATTCCACATTGAATTCCGGCTTGACCAAGCGCCGCGTCGGATCGGTCTTTCGCCGCTTCATACTGCGGATAAGGGCACGATACAGCCACGTCGCCATGTCTTTGCGATCGACTGTCATATTTCCGGGGTGTCGAAGGTAGTAGTGGCAAACTGTCTTCGTTTGGCAATAGTTGATGCCGATCTCGAAGGTTCTGAAAATGTAATCGGTGTCTTCTGCCATCTCTAACGTCTCATCGAAACGTCCAATCTCGGTGATCAACTCGTGCTTGTATAGGCAGCAGGCCATGTGGATGCTGGTAAATTGAAACTGGGGAACATCGGCTTGGATCGTCAATGCGTCGCGATCCAAGCCCAATGTAATCACCATGTCGCCATAGGTCATCATGATCTCGGGATTATCCATCAGGACGGCAAGATCGCTGGCAAAGCGGTCTGGCGCCATCAGATCGTCGGAATCCAGAAACGTCACAAACGCCGTTTCGGGAAGAAGGTTGTCCAACCCGGTGTTGCGCGCAGCTGCAACGCCGCCATTGTCGCGCCGTACAACTCTGACGCGACTATCTGGCGCGGCGAGCGCGGTAAGAACCTGCTGGGTTTCAGCGTCAGAACCGTCATCAACAATTAGCAAATCGATGGGGAGAACGCAGGCTTGGCGCAAAACCGACGCAACCGCACCGCGGATTTCGACCGCGCGATTGAACACAGGGATGATTACGGAAACAACCATTACAATTCCTTTAGAAAGCGGCGTATCGCGGCCACGATTTCGCCCGGCTCGGTGCCCAAGCGTAGGCGATAAGCTGGCAGTTGTCGCGACACCTGTGCCGCGACCGCAAAAAGCCGCGCCCGATCGCAGTGGATTTGTGACACGCCCGACGGTGCAAGTGCGAGGAATGCTTCTTTTGCGCTGATTGGCACCACAGTCGTGCGCGCACCATAGGTCAGTTCGGGCAGGGCGATGGCCTGAAGTGCGATACTCGCAGGCAGCGCGTCATGCGCGACCTCTGGAAGGTAGAACTGATGTTTGCCTTGCCAATTGGGCACCGGTGAAATCGCCGGGTGCCCCCAATGGCCCAAACGCCGCAGGCCTGCCTCATCTTGTTTGAGCGTATCAAACACTGGTCGGGCGGTCAGGGTCTTGGCGTCAACCAAAACATAGTCATCGCCAACGCTTTGTAACCCACCAAAAATGCCAGCAAGCACGGTTGAAGACTTTCCGGCCCCGCCTTCGCCAGCCAAAAGGATACCATTGCCCGACAACGCCAATGTGCCGCCGTGCAAAAGCGACGCGGTATCTGTTCCAAAATGCCACTGTACGAAATTGCGCAGCGTCGATCCTGAATCCCAAGGCGGGTAGGCGTCTTTTGCGGCCATCCATTGAATGCCGATAGCACGGTCAGCATCAAAGATTTGCCAGAAATTCAGATCAGAATAATAGTGCAACCGATACGGGGTTCCAGCAAGAATCGCTTCGAGATCGCGCTCGTTAAACGGCCCTGATTGCCAAACTGGCATCCTACATACGTGATCTTGCGCCGAGACAACGGCGATCTTGCATATCCGACCATCCGTGCCCGCGCGGGTTGCCAGCGCGCGGGCAGCCTGCTCAAGATAATCGGGATCGTTGGATGCAACATCGATGGATGTGCCAGCCACCTCTAGGTGTCGGTGGTGCAGCGCGCCGTCAAATGCCGTTTCAAATCCAGACAGAACAGCCTCTATGGACGACAAAAGGTCCTGCTCACCAAACAGAACCTCAGAGTTCTTCGCGTCGGTCATCGCAAGATCAGGCCGAGTCAGGGAGCTTTGGCCAGCCCTTTTCTGTGTCCACATCGTGTATCGGATCGGCGAGGATCAAGTCGGAGAGATCATCATAAACGTCGATCCTCGGGGCACCATCCAAGGTCAGTTTTTCCGCAGGCACGGGCGGTTCCGCGCTCTGGTAAATCAGGCCCAATTCAACAAGGCGTGCTGCAAATTCTGAACCGCTGATGCCTGCGATGTCTGCTGGGTCGGCACCTGCCAATATAGCACCCCACAAAGCCGCGCCGCTTTCGTTCAGGCCAAAATACTGACCGGTCTTGAGGTTCAAAACCACGACTTCGCCGTCGAATTCTTCGCCGACCACATCTGGTCCTGTCAGTTGAAATCTGGCCATAAATCCACTCGGTTCCTAGTAAGAAATCCATGGGTAAGTCATGTAAACTGCCCTGTAAATATGCAAAGCGGCCTGACACCGCGCGGCTCGCCGGCCCAGGCCCAAGCTGAGGGCAAACGGGGGCAGTTTGGGACTTGGGCGGCGCGTCGATTTCAATCCCTCGCGCCTTGGCGCGTTTGCGCGTATGACAAAATTCAATTGATACCAAGGGAGGTCACATCATGACACGCAAAGCAGTTGTCTGTGGCGCAGGCGGCTTTATCGGCAGTCATCTTGTAACAGCGCTAAAGGCAGACGGATATTGGGTTCGTGGCGTTGATCTCAAATCCCCCGAGTTCGGCGACACTGACGCGGATGACTTCATCATCGGTGATCTGCGCGATCAGCGGGTCGTCGCACAGGTCTTTGATGCGCGCTTTGACGAGGTCTATCAACTTGCCGCCGATATGGGTGGCGCGGGCTATCTCTTTGTTGGCCATAACGATGCTGATGTCATGCACAACTCTGCGGCTATCAATATCAATGTCCTGTCCGAATGCCTGCGTACTGGCAGCACCAGAGTATTCTATTCCTCTTCAGCCTGTGTTTATCCGCAGGAAAACCAGTTGGACCCGAACAATCCCAACTGCGAGGAACACAGCGTCTATCCTGCAAATCCAGACAGCGACTATGGCTGGGAAAAGCTGTTTTCTGAACGGCTTTATCAAGCCTTCCAGCGCAACCACGGGTTTGATTGCAGGATCGCGCGGTATCACAATATCTTTGGGCCGATGGGAACCTGGACTGGCGGGCGCGAAAAGGCTCCGGCAGC
>JBLHNX010000132.1:0-7220 GCA_047622125.1 Paracoccaceae bacterium
GGCGCTCGACCATATCAAGCGTCACCGGAAAGGGCCGTATCTGTGCATTGAACAGGCTGATACCAGCTGTGCCCTCGACAAAATCCAGCGCGGCGCGGTCGTGATATCGCCCACACATCCCGCCATTAATCAGTTTGTCAGGATCACCTGACACGTCCAGAACGTCGCCAAAGGGGGCAAAGGCTTCGGCTGTCAACGGTTCGGTCGTAAGGGTTCCGCTCATGCGCCCAGCTTTTCGATCAGGCGCAGTTCGGCGATACGCTCGACTTGCCTGCAAGCTTGGGCGAATTCCGTTTCACGATCATTTTCGATCCGCTGGTGAAACGCGGCCAAGATCGAATTCTTGTCATAGTCACGCACGGCAATGATGAACGGAAAGCCGTGACGCGCGACGTATTGCGTGTTGAGGTTCTGAAAGGTCTCGCGCTCTTGATCGGTCAACAGATCAAGGCCCGCGCCCGCCTGCTCGGCGGTGCTTTCCGCCGTCAGCTTGCCCGCCCCCGCCAGCTTGCCCGCAAGGTCGGGGTGCGCAGTGAGCACGCCAAGGCGTTGGTCTTCGCTGGCACTCCGGAACACGCGGGCCAGCGCGTTGTGCACGCCTTGGGCCGTGTCGTGGGTTGGACCCAGTTCAAGGGCGTGCGCGCCTTCGGCGATCCAAGGGCTATGCTCAAAGATACCACCAAATTTAGCAACAAACGTCTCGCGATCCATCTCGGAGGGGCGTATTTTTGGCATGGCAGGATTCTCTTTGGCCCAGTGCTCGGCGATTTCAAGGCGGGTGGCGAACCAGACACCCTCATGAGACTTGAAGTGCTCAATCGCGCGACGCAGGGCAGCGGCGCGGCCAGGGCGCCCGATCAGGCGGCAATGCAAACCAATCGACAGCATCTTGGGGGCACCGGCGCGCCCTTCTTCGTAAAGGTAGTCGAAACTGTCCTTAAGATAGCTCTCGAACTGGTCGCCATTGGTATAGCCGGCCTGAATCGCGAACCGCATATCGTTGCAATCCATCGTGTAAGGCACGATCAACTGATCACGGCCACCCGCCTGAACCCAATAGGGCAAATCATCGGCATAGCTGTCGGCAACATAGGCAAACTGCCCCGTTTCTGCGGCTAGCGCGACGGTGTTGTTAGAACAGCGCCCCGTATACCAACCGCGCGGCGCTTCACCGACAACTTCGGTGTGCAGGCGGATCGCTTCGGCAATCGCAGCACGTTCTTCATCGGCAGGCATGTCTTTGTGCTCGACCCATTTCAACCCGTGGCTGGCGATTTCCCAACCGCTGGATTTCATCGCTGCAAGCTGTTCGGGGGCACGCGCAAGAGCCGTCGCCACGCCGTAGACTGTAATGGGCAAATCCGACAGCATCCGGTGAACGCGCCAAAAACCGGCGCGGCTTCCGTATTCGTAGATTGATTCCATGTTCCAGTGACGCTGTCCCGGCCAGGCTGCGGCACCAGTGATTTCCGACAGGAATGCCTCGGATGCGGCATCGCCATGCAGGATGTTATTTTCCCCGCCTTCCTCGTAGTTTAGCACGATTTGAACGGCAATTTTTGCGCCGTTTGGCCAGTTGGCCGCAGGCGGGTTTGCACCATATCCAGTCATGTCACGAGGGTAGCGGCTCACAGAATTCTCCTCCCAGAATTAGGTCATTGTTAAAGCAAAACAATCAATCTGTTTTTCAAATAATTCCATAAAGAGCCTATTGCAGCTCATACTTTGCGCAGTTACCCGTTGTCCGCCTATAAGATCAGCAATCAACGGGAGAGAGCGCCATGACCGGATACCTGACCACCCACGTTCTTGACACGGCGCGCGGTTGCCCCGCCGAAGGGATGCGCATCGACCTTTACAAGATCGACGGCGAAGCACGCACGCACCTTAAGACCCTGGCGACCAATGATGACGGGCGCACGGATGAACAAATTCTGCCCGCCGATCAGTTTGAAACCGGAACCTATGAGCTGGTGTTTCACGCTGGCGCATATCTTGATGCGATCGGCACGCCCGCCGAAGACCCGCGTTTCTTGGACATGATCCCGCTGCGGTTTGGCATGTCAGAAGCCTCGCACTATCATGTGCCGCTGCTGCTTTCGCCGTTCAGCTATTCCACCTATCGCGGCAGCTGAGCCGCCAATTCGCTATCACGCACCGCCGCGCTGATCTTTTCGATCACGAAATCCATGAACAGCCGTGTCTTTGGATCTTGGCGGCGGCGATGAGTGAATAGGCAAGCCATTTGTATTGGCGCGGGCGGGTTTTTCGTTGCAACGGCAATCAGCCGCCCGTCTTGCAGATGTTCAGCGACTTCGAAAATCGGCTTCATGGCGATGCCGTTGCCTGCAAGCGCCCAATCGGTCAACACATCGCCGTCATCTGATTCATAGCGCCCCGCGATGCGAAACCGCTTGGGGCCATCGGGTGTGTTAAGCCGCCACTGGAATTCCGTCGCGCCGGGAAACCGCAGGTTCAGGCATTCATGATCGCCTGCCACTAGGTCTTCGCCGGTCTGCGGATTGCCATGTTTCTCGATGTAGGATGGCGACGCGCAAAGCACCCGCTCAACATCGGCGATCTTGCGAATGCGCAGGTTGCTGTCTTCGGGCGTGCCAAGGAAAAACGCCAGATCAAGCCCTTCGGTGGTTAAATCAACCGTGCGGTCCGTCAGTCGCAACCTGATACTGACCTCTGGGTAGACAGCCAAGAAATCAGGCACCTGCGGGGCCAGCAGCCGCCGCCCAACGCCCAAAGGACACGCCACATAAAGTGCGCCACGCGGGTTATCGGTGATATCGACGACTTGCGCCTCGGCATTTTCGACCGCCTCAAGAACTTCGCAAGCCCCGCCGTAAAACGCGCGCCCTTGCTCGGTTGGAGTCAGGCTGCGCGTGGTGCGCTGAAACAGGCGCACGCTCAGATGTTCCTCAAGCTGGGAAATCCGCGACGACGTCACCGCAGGCGATACACGCAGGTCGCGCCCTGCGGCAGACATGCTGCCAAGTTCATAGACACGGACGAATGTGCGGATATTATCCAGATAGGACATTGTTTTGCTTTTTTTGATGCTGCTTGGTCTTTGCCGACGATAGCAGAACAATTCCTACTCGCCTAGTCTGACGGGTAACACGAATCTTGGGAGGGACATCCATGTACGATCTGGCAATTTTTTGGGATTGGATCGCATTTTGCGTCCGGTGGTTGCACGTCACAACTGCGATGGCGTGGATTGGCGCGTCGTTCTATTTCATCGCGCTTGATCTCATGCTGAAACCCGGCGACAGCCTTCCCGAAGGCGCGTCTGGCGAAGAATGGGAAGTCCACGGCGGTGGTTTCTATCACACCACCAAATACCTCGTGGCGCCCTCGCAAATGCCCGAACATCTGACATGGCACAAATGGCAAAGCTATACGACATGGCTTTCCGGTGCCGCCCTGTTGATGATCGTCTATTGGGTTGGCGGTGAGCTGTTCCTGCTTGACCCGACCAAAGCGGAATTGGCGCTGTGGCAGGGTATCTTGATCTCGGCTGGCTCCCTCACCATCGGTTGGCTGGCCTATGATTTCATGTGCAAATCCAAGCTTGCCGATCATCCCACCATGCTAATGTTGTTGTTGTTCGTCATCCTCGTGATCATGTCCTACGGCTATAACCAGATATTCACGGGCCGCGCCGCGCTGCTGCACCTTGGTGCCTTTACCGCGACAATCATGACGGCCAACGTGTTCTTTCAGATCATGCCAAACCAGCGTATTGTCGTTGCCGACTTGATGGCAGGTCGCAAGCCCGATCCCAAGTATGGCAAGATCGCCAAAGTACGTTCGACCCATAACAATTACCTTACCCTGCCTGTCGTGTTCTTGATGCTGGCCAATCATTATCCGCTGTCATTTGGCACGCAGTATTCTTGGATCATCGCCTCGCTGATCTTCCTCACAGGCGTCACGATCCGGCACTTCTTCAACACCATGCACAAAACCGGCAAGGGGCCGCATTGGACATGGGGTGTGACGATCATTCTGATGATCATCATCGCGTGGCTATCCACCGTGCGCAGCGGCGACACCTACGAGGAATCAATGGCGCGCGAGCTGACAGCCTACGAGGAACGCTATGCCTCCGCTGACGGGTTCGACGATGCCTATAATACTGTGATCGGCAATTGTTCCATGTGCCATTCACGCGAGCCGGTTTGGAACAACATGCAATGGGCGCCCAAAGGCGTGCTGCTTGAGACGACCGGCGATGTAGCCCGCCACGCGCGTCAGATTTATCTGCACGCAGGCGTCAGCCACGCGATGCCGCCGCCTAACGCGATCCAGATGGACAACGAATCCCGCGACATCATCATTGCGTGGTATCAGGCCGCAAACGACTAGACGCGGCGATTGCGCGCTGGCCTAGGCAGACGGTTTGCCAAACAGCCCCGTCAACGCGCGTTTCACCAACGCAGTCACCGCGGGCCGTTTAACGCTGTGAAATGGCAGTGGGCGGCAGACTTCTATTGCGGCAACACCGACGCGGGCAGTCAGCGCGCCGTTGATCACGCCCTCGCCAAACCTGCGCGACACTTTCGACAGCACCCCACCCCCTGCAATTGAGCCGATCATATCATCGCCGACAGCCACGGCCCCCGTCGCCACCAGATGCGTCAGCACCGTGCGTGTCAGCCGCCAACTGCCCAGCACCCCCGAGCGACCACCGTAGATTTCAGCGATGCGCCTGATCATCCGCAGGTTCGCAGTCAGCGCGGTAAACACATCCGCCAATGCAAGCGGCACAATCGCCGTGACCATTGCCACCTGGCGCGCTGCCCCTTCGACTTCGCGCAGGGCACGTTGATCCAATGGGGCAAGCACATCAGCTTCGGCAAGCCCGATCAGCCCGTCCGCGTCCAACACATCATCGCGCCGCTCGGCAAGGCGCGCGCGACCCCACTGCGTATCGGCGCGGCCTGCGTAAAGACGGTCAAGTTGGCCAAGCACATCGCGCGCGCCGTTCAGATCATCATCCGCGAGGGCCGAAGCCGCCGCCGTCTGAATGCGATCGACGCGGCGCAACCGACTAAACGCTGCAAGTTCGCGCACTGCAATGACAAGCAAGACAACGCAAAACAGCCCCACCAGCGCCAGCGCGATCCCGCCAAGGATCGGCGAACGCGCAATCAATCTGTTCACGAAGTCCCACGCCGCGATGGACGCTGCAAAGCCAATAATCGCCACCAGCAACGACCAGAACCACCGCGCGAGCCGCGACGGACGGCGCGCTGCCAAAACCGCCGCCTGCTGCATCACCGCGCCATTGGCGGGCCCGATATCAGGCACTGCGGGGGCGGTTGCGGGGGTCAGATCGGCCGTGTCGCCTTCGAGGTCGATCAACACGGGACCGGATTTTGTTGCCTTACTCATAGCTTGTCTCCGATCAAAAACTGCGCGGCCTTGTCCAGCCGAATATGCGGCGGCCCATCACCCGGTTTCAGGGTTAGTGGCGCGGGCGCGAAATTCATGACGCTGTAGTCCGCATCGAGCCATTTATCGGCGCCGTCACGCGCCGGACCCAGCAAATGCGCCGGGTCTTGCGGCAACTCGCCAGGATAAAACGCAGCCTGTTTGCCGCCCTCCAACAAGCGCCCACGCACCACATCGAGCGCCTTGCCATCATGCGTCAGTTGGTCCTCGACGGTGGTGCGCAGGGCAGCAATCGACATCGCCGCCGTGTCAGCGCCTGCAAAATCCGCGCGGTCCTTGGCATCGCGCAAAAGCGCCTGTGTGATCGCCGTCAGTTGCGGATGTTGGGAATGGTGCAGATGGTCGGCCTTGGTCGCGGCGAACAGGATTTTCTCGACCCGCCGCCCTTGGAAGATACGCGACAGGAACGCGTTGCGACCCGGCCGGAACGCCGTCAAAATATCGGCCATCGTGGCGCGTAGGTCTTCGACGGCGCGCGGGCCTGCGTGGATCGCGCCAAGCACATCCACCAGTACAATCTGGCGATCAATCCGCGCGAAATGATCGCGAAAGAACGGCTGAACGACGTTGCGTTTATAACTTGCATAACGTCGCACGAATTCCCTTGTGAGGGATTGGCGCGGCGTGTCGCCCGCTGGCAGTGGCGCGAATGTCAGCACCGGCGAGCCTTCCATATCACCGGGCAACAAGAACCGCCCCGGCGTGCAATCGGAATAACCAGCATCGCGCGCGCTGTGCAAATAGGCGGTAAACGATGCCGCAAGTGCTTGGGCCGTGCTCTCGTCAAGGGGTGCGGTGGTGTCAGTCTGGGCAAGCAACGCCAGAAACGCCGCCGCCTCCTCGCGGTCCTGCATGCGGGCCAAAGTATCGGCCGACCATTGCGCGAAATCCTTGTCCATCAACCCCAGATCAAGCAGCCATTCACCCGGATAATCGACAATATCAAGATGCACCGTGCGCGGCCCCTGCAAGCCTGACAACAACCCCGTGGGCTGCACCCGCAACGATAAGCGTAGCTCGCTGATCCGGCGCGTGCCTTGGGGCCATTCTGGCGATTTAGCTGTTAGTTTCGCCAAATGCGCCTCGTAGTTAAAGCGCGGCAGGGTATCATCGGGCTGGGGCTGCAAGTAGGCCGTCTGAATCGCGCCATTGGCGGCAGCAACCAGTTGGGGCATCCGACCACGATCCATCAGGTTCGCCACAAGTGAGGTGATAAACACCGTTTTGCCCGCCCGCGACAGCCCCGTCACACCCAGCCGGATCACAGGTTCGCTAAAGGGGGCAGTCACGGTATCCGCGATCCCCTCGACACTGCGCGCGATCTGATCGGCGATGCCGCCTGCGATAGACCCGATACCCAAAAGAAACCCTTTCCTTAGTCTCTTCTCAAGATAGGTGGCGCAGGGTGGGATGTGTAGGGATTGATTTCGCACATCCTTCCCCCTATGCGAACGATATGCCCAGATATGCCCTCAAAGTTGAATATGACGGCGCACCTTTTGCCGGGTGGCAGCGCCAAACGGATCAGCCTTCGGTGCAGGGCGCGATCGAGGATGCTTTGGCACGGCTGCAGATCGGTCCGCATAATATCGCCGCCGCGGGGCGCACGGATGCGGGTGTTCACGCGATAGGGCAAGTGGCCCATTGCGATCTGACCCGCGACTGGGATCCGTTTCGATTATCCGAGGCGTTGAATTACCACCTCAAACCGCAGCCCGTGGCGATTACGGCTTGCGCGCTAATGGCCG
>JBLHNX010000133.1:0-7217 GCA_047622125.1 Paracoccaceae bacterium
CATGGCGCATGATCAGACCGCCATCAAAGCAATGTTCGCGGCAGATGTAGCCCACGGTGCCAGTGTCGGATGCAAAGGGCGCGCGGTTTGCTTTGTCTGGTGACAGCGCAATTGATCCCATCATGCCAACGATTTTGGCCTCGCCGACCATTGGATGATCAGCCAGCGCTTCCCATTTGGCCTTAAGATAAGGGCCGACGTCGTCGCGTACGTATTCGATGATTTTTTCTTCTTCAATAATGCGCAGGTTCTCTAGTGCGATGGCGGCCGCCACAGGATGACCGGAATAGGTGTAGCCATGGTTAAAATCACCCGCATTGGCGATGCCGGCAGCGATGTCGTCACTCACCAGTGAGCCACCGATTTGCGCATAGCCGGATGATAGGCCCTTGGCGATCGTCATGATGTCGGGGCGAATGTCCACGGTTTCAGTGCCAAACCAGTTGCCGGTGCGCCCAAAGCCGCAAATGACTTCGTCGGCGATCAACAGGATCTCGTGCGCGTCGCAGATGCGCTGAATTTCGGGCCAGTAGGTCGATGGCGGCACGATGACGCCGCCCGCGCCCTGAATCGGTTCGGCGATGAACGCGGCGACGTTGTCTTCGCCAAGATCATGAATGGCCTTTTCCAGTTGGCGTGCGCGTTCCAGCCCGAATTCTTCGGGGGACAGATCACCACCTTCAGCATACCAGTTGGGCTGGTCGATATGATGCACACCGGACACGATCCCGCCCTGCGCGTGCATGCCGGACATGCCGCCAAGGCTTGAGGCACCAAGTGTCGATCCGTGATATCCGTTATGGCGCGCGATGATCGTTTGCTTGGTTGGTTTGCCCATGCACTGCCAATAATGGCGCACAAGGCGGATATTGGTGTCATTCGATTCCGAACCCGATCCTGCAAAAAATACGTTATTGATATGCGCAGGCGCCAATTCGGCCAGCTTTGTAGATAGTGCAATTGCGGGCACATGGGTCGTTTGGAAGAACGTGTTGTAATAGGGCAGTTCACGCATCTGACGGGCCGCGGCCTCGGCCAGTTCCTCGCGGCCATAGCCGATGTTAACGCACCAAAGGCCCGCCATGGCGTCTAGCATCTGATTGCCATCCGAATCGGTGAGCGTCACCCCGTCTGCCCGCGTGATGACGCGCACACCTTTGGCGGCCAGTTCGCCGTTGGCCGTAAACGGGTGCATATGGTGCGCCGCGTCCAGAGCCTGAAGTTCATGGGTCGGCATATGGTTGGTGATCATATTCATGGCTGGTCCTTTGATATCTTGCTGGGCCGACGCAATCTGTGGTTCGCGGGCGGCTGTTTGCGTGCGATGATATGCCTTCGCCACACACTGTCAACGAAATTTGATCAAATTATGCCGACACGAGGTCCTGACGGATATGATCATGGCCCTGACGGATGTCCCTGGCGATTGCGGCGGCCACGCCTTCGCTATCGCCTGCGCGCATGGCAAGCAGGGCCGCGTCGTGCATATCGGGCAGATTCTGGGTGCCGTAGCGCCCGCAAACGACGCGCAAAGACGGCCCGACACGTAGCCACAAGGCCGCGGCAATACCCGACAGAATCTGCGCGTCTGCTGCCTCGTAGAGGGCGGCATGAAAGCTGTGGTTGTGTTCCAGATAGCCACGCACGGAACCCTGAACGATCGCCAAATCCAATGCCGCGTCGATCTGCGCAAGCTCGTCAATCTGGCTAGAAAGCAGCTTGGGCGTGGCAAGCCGGGCCAAATGCGGCTCGATTTGCAAGCGCAAAAAGGAAAGTTCGTCCAATTGTGCTAGGTTCAGGACCGGCACGGCGATCCGGCGGTTGCCCTTCGCCTCGAGTGCGCCTTCGGCTGTGAGGCGACGTATCGCTTCACGCACGGGGGTCATGCCGGAGCCAAGATGAGCGACGATTCCCTGGATGGTGACAGCCTGTCCGGGAGTCAATTCACCAAACAGAACCATGTCGCGCAACTGGCGATAGGCCAGTTCGTGCGCCGGTAACTTAGATGTTTCGCTGTCAGTTTGATCTTTCATCGTTCGGCCTAATCCTTGCTCATATATGGCACCGCACAAGTAGGGCCAAATGTCTGGATAACATAATTATTGCATATCTTGGCAAATTTGATCACATTTGCAAAGTGAAAGGGCGACAAGCCCTTAGGAATCGCAACGGGAGAACTAAGATGAATAAGTATATGCTGTCGATTGCCACCGGTGCAGTCATTGCGGCCGGTGCCGTGAGCGCCGAAGAAGTGCGCGTCTATAACTGGTCGGACTATATCGACGAGGCGCTGCTTGAGCAGTTCGAAGCCGAGACCGGCATCGACCTGATCTATGATGTTTTCGATTCGAATGAAGTGCTTGAAACAAAAATGCTGGCCGGTGGGTCGGGCTATGATGTGGTTGTGCCGTCGGGCACCTTCCTGCAGCGCCAGATCACCGCCGGTGCGTTCCAGCCGCTCGATTTCGATCAACTGCCTAATGCGGTGAACCTGTGGGACGTGATCAAAGATCGCACCGAACAGTATGACCCCGGCAACCTTCACGCGATCAACTACATGTGGGGCACGACGGGCCTTGGCGTGAACATCGGCAAAGTCACCGAAGCCTTGGGCGAAGATGCGCCAATGGATTCGCTGGCGCTGATCTTTGATCCGGCAAATATGGAAAAGCTTGCCGATTGTGGCGTGTACTTCCTTGATGCTCCGGTCGAGATGATCCCGGCCGCACTGGCCTATATCGGCGAAGACCCCGACAGTCAGGACCCTGATGTGCTTGCTCTGGCCGAACCAGTGCTTGCAGCCATTGCCCCCTATGTCACCAAGTTCCATAGCTCCGAGTATATCAACGCGCTGGCTAACGGTGACATCTGTGTTGCATTCGGCTGGTCTGGCGACATCCTTCAGGCGCGTGATCGTGCATGGGAAGCCGAGAACGGCGTCGAGATTGCATATAACGCCCCAGCCGAGGGTGCGCTGATGTGGTTCGACATGATGGCAATTCCGGTTGATGCGCCCAACCCGTCTGGCGCGCACAAGTTCCTTGATTTCATCATGGACGCGCAGAACATGGCCGCTGCGTCGAACTATGTTTACTATGCCAACGGCAACCTTGCCTCGCAAGAGTTTCTGGTCGAGGACGTGATTGACGATACCGCGATCTACCCAAGTGCCGTGGCACTTGAGAACCTCTATACGACCCGTCCATACGACTCTAGCGTGCAGCGTATTGTCACGCGGATGTGGACTCGTATCAAGTCGGGCACCTAAACTGATCTGACACTGACCTGACACTGCCCGGACCAGCAATTGGTCCGGGCGATTTTGCGCATTCAAGGCCACATTATATGCCCGTAAACGAACAAAACGTTTTTGCCCCTTGGGAAGACCCAAAAGCCAAGCCACTGATCAAGTTTGAAAATGTCACCAAACGGTTTGGTGAATTTGTCGCCATTGATGATTTGACGCTCGATATCTACGCCGAAGAATTCTTTGCCCTGCTTGGCCCGTCGGGCTGTGGCAAAACGACGATGATGCGGATGCTTGCGGGTTTCGAAAACGCATCTTCCGGCAAGATCAGCATTGATGGTGTTGACGTGGGGGGCGTCCCCCCCAACAAGCGTGCGGTGAACATGATGTTCCAGTCCTACGCGCTTTTCCCGCATCTGACGGTCTATGAAAACATCGCCTTTGGCCTGAAACGTTCAAAAATGCCAAAGGACGAAATCGCTGCGCGCGTTGATGAAATGCTGCGCCTGACGCGGCTGGAAAAACTCGCGCGACGCAAACCGCATCAGGTATCGGGCGGACAACGCCAACGGATCGCGCTGGCACGCTCGTTGGCCAAGGCGCCAAAGCTGCTGTTGCTTGATGAACCGCTTGGCGCGCTGGATAAGAAGCTGCGTCAGGATACGCAATTTGAACTGATGGATATTCAGGAAAAGACCGGCACGACCTTTGTGATCGTGACCCACGACCAAGAAGAAGCAATGACCGTTGCCTCGCGGATTGCCGTAATGGACGAAGGCCGGATCGTGCAGATTGAAACGCCTGCGCGGATCTATGAAACCCCAAATTCCGTTTACGTGGCTGACTTTATCGGTGACGTAAATATCATCGAAGGCAACGTCAGCCCGCAGGATGGTGATGTGCATCATATTGACTGGGCAGAAGGACAATCGCCGATTATCGCCCACGCCGACCCATCAATTGCCAACGGCACCCGTGGGTTCTTTGCGATCCGCCCCGAAAAGGTAGCAATTTCCGCAGAGCGCCCCACCGATCGTGCCAACGCGTTCCAAGGCAAAGTGTTGGACATCGCATATTTGGGCAACGTGTCGACCTATCACGTCGCGCTGCCAACCGGAAACATCGTCAAGGCGCAGGCGACCAACTCACGCCGCCTGTCGCGCCGTGACATTACGTGGGAAGATACTGTGTGGCTGTCGTGGACCGACACCGCCGGCATCATCCTGACGCAGTAGGTGGGGTTATGAATATCCGCCGCATTTTTCTGATTGCCGTGCCATATTTGTGGTTGGGTGCGCTGTTCCTGATCCCGTTCGGGATTGTGTTCAAGATCGCGCTGTCCGACGGCGCGCTGGCGATCCCACCCTACGTTCCGACACTGGATTTTTCGCAAGGCTGGGCGGGCTTCACGGACTTCGTTGGCAAGCTTGATTTCGAGAACTTTCGATTCCTTGCCAGTGATGATCTTTACTGGAAGGCCTATTTGTCCAGCGTGAAGATTGCCTCGATTTCTACATTGGCAACGCTGCTTGTGGGCTACCCGATTGCCTATGCCATGGCGCGCTCGGCCCCTGAATGGCGTCCGACCCTGATGATGCTGATTATTTTGCCGTTCTGGACCAGTTTCCTGATCCGCGTTTACGCATGGATCGGCATTCTGAGCAACGAAGGCTATCTCAACCAGATATTGATCGGCATGGGGCTGATTGATGAACCGCTGACGATCCTGAATACCAACTGGGCCGTCTATATCGGTATCGTTTACACCTATCTGCCGTTCATGGTCCTGCCGATCTATGCGGCATTGGAGAAAATGGACGACAGCTTGCTAGAGGCCGCCGAAGACCTTGGGTGTTCGCGCTTTTCCGCATTCTGGCTGGTGACGATCCCGCTTTCCAAGGCGGGGATTATCGCCGGCAGTTTCCTTGTGTTCATTCCGGCGCTGGGCGAATTCGTGATCCCCTCGATCCTTGGCGGCTCTAAGACGCTGATGATTGGCAAGGTTCTGTGGGAAGAATTCTTTAACAACCGCGACTGGCCGGTGGCCTCGGCTGTGGCTGTCATCTTGTTGTTGATCCTGATCATTCCGATCGTGCTGTTTCAGCGTAACGAGCAAAAACAGCGGGAGGCCGAAGAATGAGACGTTTTAGCTGGTTCAACGCCACTTCGCTGACGCTCGGGTTTGCGTTCCTTTATCTGCCGATGCTGATCTTGATCATCTACAGTTTTAATGAATCGCGTCTTGTGACAGTCTGGGCGGGCTTTTCGACCAAATGGTATGGCGAGCTGTTCCAGAACGAGGCATTTCTGGACGCGGCGTGGGTCACAGTCAGAGTGGCGTTCTGGTCGTCGACCTTTGCCACGGTGCTGGGCACGATGGCGGCCTATGTGCTTGTGCGCGGCGGGCGGTTCCTTGGACGGACGTTGTTTTCGGGGATGATCTACGCGCCGCTCGTGATGCCTGAAGTGATCACGGGTCTGTCGCTGCTACTGCTGTTCATCGCCATCGGCATGGACCGCGGTATCATGACGATTGTGCTGGCGCATACGACCTTTTCGATGTGCTATGTGTCGGTCGTTGTGTCGTCACGGCTGGCGAGCTTTGATCGTAGCGTCGAGGAAGCCGCTCTTGATTTGGGCTGTAGCCCGTTTGACGCATTCCGGCTTGTTACATTGCCTATAATTGCGCCTGCGGTGATTTCGGGTTGGCTGTTGGCCTTTACCCTGTCATTGGATGATCTGGTGATTGCGTCCTTCACCTCGGGGCCATCTTCGACCACTTTGCCCATCCGGATTTTCAGTGCCGTGCGTCTTGGGGTAACCCCCGAGATCAACGCGCTGTCAACGATCATGATTGGCATCGTTACGGTTGGGGTTGTCACGGCCTCACTTGTTTCTAAACGCACGATGACACGTCGCGCGGCGGACGAACGGAAAGCAGAACAAAATGACAAACTTTGAGGCCGAGTATCAGGCCTATTGCAAGGAATTCGGGGAACCTGACCGGATCGAACTTATGCTGTGCGACATCAACGCGGTGCTGCGCGGCAAGTGGTTGCCCGGCGATCAGGTGAACAAATTCGAACAGGGAACAGTGCGTTTGCCGCTCTCGACCTATGCACCCAATATCCTTGGCACCGAAGTCGAGGCAACGGGCCTTGGCATCCTGATCGGCGACCCTGACGGGGTGATTGTTCCGATCGCAGGTAGCCTCAAGCAAATGCCTTGGACAGAGGGCAACGTCGCGCAAGTCTTGGTCGAGATGGTTGATGAAGACGGCAATCTTAGCCCGCTTTCAACGCGCTATCACCTTCAGGCCGTGTCCGAGCGTTTTGCGGCCAAGGGTCTAACGCCGGTCGTCGCGACCGAGCTTGAATTCTATATCGTGCAAAAGCGCGAAGAAAGCACCGACGCGCCAAGCCCGCCTGAAGGTCTGCCCGATGCGCAGAACTACGATCTTGAAGTGCTGAACCACTCCGAAGCGATCCTGACAGAAATCCTCGACTCGGCGCGCGCGCAGGGCCTGCAGACAGACACACTGATTGCCGAATATGGCCCCGGACAATTCGAAGTGAACTTTCACCATACCGACAACGTGCTCGAGGCAGCCGATACGGCGCTGCTGTTCAAACGGATGGTTCTGGCCATCGTCGACAAGCACGGTTTCGAAGCAACCTTTATGGCGAAACCCTACGCTGATGAACCCGGTAGCGGGATGCATGTTCATGCCTCGGTTCTGGACAAGAACGGCAAGAATATCTTTGCCTCAACTGTCGAAGACGAGGTGTCTGACACCCTCAAGGCCGCCGTTGCCGGCACCTTGGCGACCATGCGTGATGCACAGGCGATCTTTGCGCCACACATGAATTCCTACCGCCGGTTCCAGCCCAACAGCTTTGCGCCGTCCTCCCCCGATTGGGGCGTGGATCATCGCGGCGCGGGAATTCGTCTTCCCGATGTGAACGGCATG
>JBLHNX010000134.1:0-7207 GCA_047622125.1 Paracoccaceae bacterium
CCGCCCTTGAAGGTGACAACCACCAGAATGTTTCGATCCTGAGCTATGCCGCCAAATATGCCAGCGCGTTTTACGGGCCTTTTCGCGATGCGGTGGGTGCCTCAAGCGCACTGAGCGGCGACAAGAAAACCTATCAAATGGACCCCGCCAATTCCGACGAGGCCCTACGTCTTGTGCAGCGTGATCTGGCTGAAGGCGCGGATATGGTCATGATCAAACCGGGCATGCCCTACTTGGATATCTGCCGCCGCGTGAAAGACACGTTCGGCGCGCCGACTTTCGCCTATCAGGTGAGTGGTGAATACGCGATGATCCAAGCGGCAGCACAAAACGGCTGGCTGGACGGCGACAAGGTGATGATCGAAAGCTTGCAGGCGTTCAAACGCGCCGGATGTGACGGAATCCTGACCTATTTCGCCCCCGCCGCCGCGCGCTTGTTGGGCTGAAACCTGCGCAACTGTATCTAGGTGCTGACAGGGCGCGGATTACTGCCTATAGTGTGCGCATAACGGCCAAAAGGCCGACACAGGCATATTGAGGCAGTACAATGACACATCTTACACGACGCACTTTTGCGCTTGGCGCGGTTGCTGGCACAAGTTTGGCAGCCTGCGGCAACGGGATCGGTGGCCGCGGCGCCGAAACAATTGACGCTCGGGTGAATTCCACGCTCAATTTCATGTATAACCAATATCCTGGGACCCGCGATCTGGCAAATAAATCCACCGGTATGCTGGTGATGCCGCTCGTGACCGAAGCCGGCTTTGGCTTTGGCGGATCATACGGGCGCGGCGCGCTGCGGGTTGGCGAAACATCGGTCGATTATTACTCGGTCACGGCAGCCAGCGCAGGTTTGCAAATCGGCGTGCAACAATCGAGCCACGTCCTGTTCTTTATGACGCAAAACGCATTGGTTGATTTCCGCCGTTCAAGCGGTTGGGCCGCTGGTGCCGATCTTGAATATGCCCTGTCAGACCGCGGCGAATCTGTGCGGGCTGAAACCACAACTTCACTGGCCCCTGTCATCGCCGTGGTGTTTGCCCAAACGGGCCTACGCATCGGCGCGACACTTGAAGGCACGAAGTATTCGCGCATCATTCCTTAGGGCGTGTGATTTCTGCGCAGATTTCTAACGCGAATTAGGATTTGGGCGGCAAGATAACCTCGAAACTGATGTTAATATGATCATGTCTTTGGCAATGTTCGGAATGCCCGCGTATCTTGGCTGATCGCTCCACGCGAGAGGAGCACGTGCCGTGCCCGCAACATGCAAGCCTGCCTCGGTCAGATCAAAGGTCGTGATACCCATTCGTCCTCGGGGCTTACATAAGCCGTGAGGTCGTTTTGTTCGGGCAATAAGGGCTTTCCTCGCGGTCCCCTTTGAAATGAATTAATGGTCTAAGTGCCATCAGATCGCACTCAAACCGCGAGGATATCAGGCCCGCAAACGTTCGCCTTTAGGGTCAAACGGCGGTTCGGCCAAGACAACACCGCGATGTGGTATCCCAAGGATCATCACATCCACCGCGTCGCCTGCGCTGACCCCCTTCAGGTATCCCAGTGCAAGGCTCATCCCCACCGTATAGCCAAATGTGCCGCTGGTAACGCGCCCGACGGGCGTGCCATCGGGCAAGAACACCGGCTCGCCACCTGTGGCATCGGCGTTGCTGACGTCCTGCACATGGATCAAGGATAAAACTTCACGTGGTGCATTATCTTTGAGCGCCATATAGCTGGATTTATTAAGAAATTCCTTTTCCGTCTTGATCAGCCGATCAAGAGCAACTTCTTGTGGCCAATATTCGGGGCTGTATTCACGCCCCCAAGATCCATAGCCCTTTTCGACCCGCAGCGACATCAATGCGCGACTGCCAACGGGCCCCGCGCCAAGGTCTTGGCCCGCGTCCAGCAGGGCCGCATAAAGTCGGCTCTGATCGGCCTCAGCGCAGTGCAATTCCCATCCCAGATCGCCGGTGAACGAGACACGCAGCGCGACAACAGCCACCCCCGCGATCTCGATCCGTTGCGAGCGCATGAAAGGGAACGCCTCAGTGCTTAGGTCGGCATTTGTTAGCTTTTGCAACAACTTGCGCGACAAAGGTCCTGCGATGTTAAAGCCGCACATGGCCTCTGTATGGCTTTCAAATGTGGTGCCGTCGGGCAATGGCACTTCTTTCCAGAACCGCTGGTGATAACGCTCGGCCATTCCTGACCCAATCACCATGAATTCATCCTCGGCCAGCCGCGTGACGGTAAAGTCACCCGCAACCCCGCCACGCACACCGATCAGCGGCGTAAGGCATGACCGCCCGATGGCTTTGGGCATGTTATTGGCGAACACCGCGTTCAGCCAATCAGCGGCATTTGCGCCCTTGCAGATGTATTTCGCAAAGTTTGAAATATCAATGATCCCAGCTGCTTGACGCAGCATCTTACACTCGGCACCGACGCTATCAAACCACGGTTGGCGGGTAAATCCGGCGCTATCGGGCGTGTCGGCATCAAAATACGCGGGATGTTCCCAGCCATAGTTCAGCCCGAACACCGCGCCCAGTTCTTGTTGGCGCGCATAGACTGGTCGCACCCGCACGGGGCGGCCCGCCGCACGTTCTTCGCCGGGAAAGTGGATAGAAAATCGGTGCGCGTATTGGTCGCCCACGCGGGCCTTTGTGAACGCTTTGTCGGCCCAATTGCCAAACCGCGCCACGTCCCACGCAAACATATCATATTTCGATTCTCCGGTGGTTATCCAATCGGCGGCCATCAGCCCCATGCCGCCCGACTGGCTAAAGCCGGGAATGATGCCATTGCAGCAGAAATAATTGCGCAGATCAGGGTGCGGGCCAAACAGGACATTCGCGTCCGGCGACCAGATCATCGGGCCGTTGATCACCCGTTTGATGCCCGCTTCGCCGACCGCAGGCACACGATCAATCGCGCGCATCATATTGTCCTCGATCCGCTCAAGATCATCGGCAAACAGCTCGTGCCCGAAGCCTTGCGGCGTGCCGTTTTCGGCCCAAAACCGCACATCTTTTTCATAAGCCCCGACCAGCAAGCCCTGCCCCTCTTGGCGCAGGTAATATTCGCCGTCACGATCCGCAACTGACGGCAAACGTCGGCCCATCGCGGCAATTTCAGGGATCGTTTCAGTGACGAAATACTGATGTTCCGTGGGTTGCAGCGGCAGGCTAATCCCCGCCAAGGCCGCAACCTCGCGGCCCCACAATCCAGCGGCATTAACGACCCAATCGGCACGGATATCACCCTTGGCCGTTTGCACGATCCATGTGCCATCGGGCTGTTGCAGGGTGCCTGTCACCGGACAGAACCGGATAATTTCCGCCCCCATCTGGCGTGCACCGCTGGCATAGGCGTTGGTCACACCGCTGGGATCGACATTGCCGCCATCGGGTTCATACATGATGCAGCGGATGCCGTCGAAATTCACCAGTGGGTGCAAACGCTCGGCCTCGTCGCGTGACACTTCGTGGAAATTCATGCCGTAGAACTTGGCCTTGGCTGCTTGCAAACGCAGTTGATGTTCACGCGCTTCGGTCTGCGCCAGATAAAGGCTGCCGGGCTGGAACACACCGCAGCTTTGGCCCGTTTCGGCCTCCAATGCGTTGTAAAGCTGCATGGTATAGTGCTGAATCCGGCTGATATTGGTGCTGTCATGCAGCCCGTGGATATTGGCCGCCGCGTGCCATGTTGATCCCGATGTCAGTTCGTCCCGCTCAAGCAGAACCACGTCTGTCCAGCCCGCCTTGGCCAGATGATACAGGATCGAGCAGCCAATCACGCCGCCTCCGATGACGACTACTTGGGCATGGGTGCGCATAGTGTGGGCCTTTTTGCGAAAACAACGATTCTAGAACCCACTGTGGCCCGTCCAGCACCGCGCCATTTGCACCAAGGCGACAAATGATGTCGTCAATGCACTATCAAGGCGGCTGCATTTGGCGGCACTGTAGTCCCAACAACAACGGAGATATCCCATGAAAACCACCACCCGTGTCGTCGTTATTGGCGGCGGCGTTGTCGGCGCATCAGTTCTA
Organism: Paracoccaceae bacterium; assembly: GCA_047622125.1. Classification (GTDB taxonomy): domain Bacteria; phylum Pseudomonadota; class Alphaproteobacteria; order Rhodobacterales; family Rhodobacteraceae; genus SW4. Next base: position 4,059 of record JBLHNX010000134.1, read on the forward strand.
TATCACCTCACGAAACTGGGCTGGTCGGATGTGATGCTGCTTGAGCGGAGCGAGCTGACTTCTGGGTCAACTTGGCATGCGGCGGGCGGGTTTCATACCTTGAACGGCGATACCAACATGGCGGCCCTTCAGGGTTATACGATCAAGCTTTACAAGGAGTTGGAGGAAATCACCGGCATGTCCTGCGGCCTCCACCACGTGGGTGGCGTGACATTGGCAGACAATCAAGACCGGTTTGATATGCTGGTCGCTGAACGGGCCAAGCACCGCTATATGGGGCTGGAGACCGAAATTGTCGGCCCAGCTGAAATTGCCAAGATCGCGCCGATTACCAACCTTGATGGCATCATCGGCGGGCTTTACGACCCGCTTGACGGGCATCTTGATCCAAGCGGAACTACCCATGCCTATGCGAAGGCCGCGCGCATGGGCGGCGCGACAATTGAATTGCACTGCAAGGTCATAGAAACCAATCCCCGCGCCGATGGCACATGGGATGTGGTCACTGAAAAGGGCACGATCCACGCTGAACATGTGGTTAACGCGGGCGGGTTGTGGGCGCGCGAAGTTGCGGCGATGGCGGGCCATTATGTGCCGCTGCACCCCATGGAGCATCAATACCTGATCACCGAAGAAACCCCGGAGATCTTTGAGCGCGACGTTGAGCACCCACACGTGATGGACCCCGCTGGTGAAAGCTATCTGCGCCAAGAAGGGCGCGGGCTGTGCATCGGGTTCTATGAACAACCCTGCGAGCCATGGGCGGTGGATGGCACCCCGTGGGAGTTCGGGCACGAACTGCTGCCTGATAACCTCGACAAGGTCGAAGATTCGGTCGCCTTTGCGTTCAAACGCTTTCCGGTACTGGAACGTGCGGGCATTAAATCGGTGATCCACGGCCCGTTTACCTTTGCGCCCGACGGCAATCCGCTGGTCGGCCCTATTCCCGGTTTGCGCAATTATTGGTCGGCGTGCGGTGTCATGGCCGGCTTTAGCCAAGGCGGCGGCGTTGGTCTGATGCTAGCGCAATGGATGACGACGGGCGAATGCGAGCGCGATGTGACGGCGATGGATGTGGGGCGATACGGCGATTGGATTTCGCCCGGCTATACCCGCCCCAAGGTCGTTGAAAACTACCAGCGGCGGTTTAGCGTGTCCTATCCAAACGAGGAACTGCCCGCCGCGCGGCCCCATCGCACGACGCCGATGTATGACACGTTCAGCGAAATGGGCGCGGTTTGGGGCCAGCAGTTCGGCCTTGAAGTAGTGAATTATTTTGCCACCGGTGATGAGCCTACGTTTGAAACCCCGTCTTTTCGCCGCTCGAACGCCTTTGCCGCCACCGCGCGCGAGGTTAGAAACGTCCGCCAAGCCGTTGGAATTAATGAAGTTCACAACTTTGGCAAGTTTAGTGTGACCGGTCCCAATGCCCGCGCTTGGCTTGACACGATTATGGCGGGGCGCATTCCAAAGGTCGGGCGCATGTCGCTTACACCGATGCTGTCGCCCAAAGGCCGATTGATTGGTGATTTCACCGTGTCCTGTCTGGCCGAAGATGCGTTTCGCCTGACCGCCAGCTATGGGGCGCAAGCGATCCACCATCGCTGGTTCCTGCACCATCAAGAAAGCGGCGTAAGGGTCGATAATATAAGCGATAAAGTGAACGGTTTCCAGATTGCAGGGCCGCGCGCACGCGACCTGTTGGCCGCTTGCACACGCGATCCTGCGGACCTCGCGTTCCTTGATGTGCGCCCGATGGTGATCGGCCAGATCAATACACTGGTGCAGCGGGTCAGCTATACCGGCGATCTGGGATACGAGATTTACTGCGACCCGATGGATCAGCGCCAGTTGTGGCAGACCCTTTGGGACGCGGGCCAACCGATGGGGATTACCCCGTTCGGGATGCGCGCGATGATGTCGCTGCGGCTGGATCGGTTCTTTGGCGCGTGGCTGTCAGAGTTTTCGCCCGATTATACGGCAGCAGAAACCGGCATGGATCGGTTTATCAGCTTCAAAAAGAACACAGACTTCATTGGCCGCGCGCCAGCCGAGGCCGAGCGCGCCACCCCACCTGCCCGCACGCTCGCAGCGTTCGAGGTTGATGCCCAAGACGCCGATGTCACCGCCTACGAGCCGGTGTTTATTGATGGCAAAGTCGTGGGGTTCTGCACTTCTGGCGGGTATTCGCACCACGCGGGCAAGAGCATTGCACTGGCGCTGATCCCGCGCGCAGCCGCGATCGAGGGGCTCAAAGTGCAGATCGAAATTCTGGGCAGTTTGCGTGACGCCACCTTGATCACCACGCCGCTGTTTGATGCTGACGGGACGGTGATGCGCGGTTAGGGTCACGCTATGATCGCGATCCTGATACTTGCCGCCGGTGCGTCATCGCGCATGGGCGGCACCGACAAACTGATGATTGATGTCGACGGCCAGCCCCTGCTGCGCCGCGTGGTTGATCGCGCGGCCAGCGTCGCGCCAACCTTTGTGACGCTACCGCCACGCCCGCATGCGCGCTACGCGGCGTTGCGCGGTGCACCTTGCATTCATGTGCCTGTTTCTGACGCAACAACCGGCATGTCGGCCAGTTTGCGCCGCGGGATTGCCGGCTTGCCGCACCATGCAGAGGGCGTGATGATTCTACCCGCAGATATGCCTGATATTACGGCGCAGGATATGGCGCGGGTCTTACAGGCTCGCCACGATCACCCGCAGTTTCGCATCTGGCAGGCCACCACCGCTGACGGCAAACCGGGCCATCCGGTGCTGTTTGATGCCAGTCTGTTTGATCTGTTTGGTGCGCTCTATGGCGATACAGGTGGCGCGGAAATCATCCGCACCTACGCCGATATGGTCTGCCATGTTCCTTTGGAGGCAAGCCGCGCGCGCTGTGACCTTGATACGCCGCAAGATTGGGAAAATTGGCAGAAATTGCGCTAGTCGCCTCGCGGCGGTCTGCTGCAATCATTCTGCTTTCAAGAGGTCTTGGGCCTTAAGTCGATCACTTTCGCAATCGCTTAAGTGGTACCGGTGGCCGGACTCGAACCGGCACAACATTACTGTCGGGGGATTTTGAATCCCCTGCGTCTACCATTCCGCCACACCGGCTAACGCGCGGGTCTTACCCCTGTCCGCGGGCGGCGTCA
>JBLHNX010000135.1:0-7185 GCA_047622125.1 Paracoccaceae bacterium
CAATATCTCCCTTCCATTTCTTGTGCTCTTCAACACTATCTACGGAAATCCCCATGACTTTGGTGCCGCGTGCTTCCCATTCGTCCGCCAATTGCGCAACCGCGCCAAATTCAGTGGTGCAAACAGGCGTGAAATCCTTGGGGTGGGAAAACAAGATTGCCCAGCTATCGCCGATCCAGTTGTGCAGATCAAACGTGCCTTGGTCCGTTTCAACGGTCAGGTTCGGGATTGTATCATTGATGCGCAAGCTCATGTCGCTGCTCCTTTGGGCAATGTCGCGGCCACTCGTATCGGCCACCTTCCCAGCCTATATAAGGTCGCAGGACGCACACTACTACCACCGCTTGCACCCGATTTCGCTGGGTGACAGTGTGTCGCAAATTCCATCGGAGAAACTGCATGATCGACAATCGAAAATTCTATATCAACGGCGCATGGGTGAACCCTGCCAAGGCCAATGACGTTGATGTCATCAACCCGTCCAACGAAGAAGTCTGCGCGACGATTTCGCTGGGCGATCAAGCCGATACAGACGCCGCAGTTGCTGCTGCACGCGCTGCATTTGATGGCTGGTCCCAGACACCCAAGGCCGAACGCATCGCGCTGATCAAACGCCTGCTCGAGGTTTACAACGAACGTCAGGAGGAAATGGCGCAGGCCATGTCGATGGAAATGGGTGCGCCGATTTCCATGAGCCGCGTCAATCAGGTCGGTGCTGGCAGCTGGCACCTTGAAGGGTTCCTCAAAGCATTTGATAAATTCGAATTCGAGCGTGATTTCACCGCCACCGAAAAGACTTTGCTGGAGCCTATCGGCGTTTGCGCTCTCATTACGCCATGGAACTGGCCGATGAACCAGATCGTCCTCAAGGCAATCCCTGCGATGGCCGTGGGGTGCACCGTGATCCTGAAGCCATCTGAAATTGCGCCCCTGTCCGGCCTGCTGTTCGCTGACTTCTGCGATCAGGCCGGTTTCCCCAAAGGCGTGTTCAACGTAGTGAACGGTGACGGCATGGGTGTCGGCACGCAGCTTTCGACCCACCCAGACGTTGATATGGTCAGCTTTACCGGATCGTCCCGCGCAGGCATCGCAATTTCCAAGGCCGCAGCTGACACACTGAAACGCGTCAGCCTTGAATTGGGCGGCAAAGGCGCGAACATCTTGTTTGCCGATGCGGGCGAAAAGGCGATGAAATACAGTGCCGACCGCTGCTTTAGAAACTCGGGCCAATCATGCAACGCGCCGACCCGCTTACTGGTCGAACGTTCGGTCTATGACCGCGCCGTCGAAGTCGTCAGCGAAGTCGCCAAGAACACGCACGTTGGCCCCGCCAGCGACGAGGGTCAGCACATCGGACCCGTGGTGTCCGAAGCGCAATACAACAAGATCCAAGGTCTGATCGAGATCGGTATTGGCGAAGCACGCCTGACCGCAGGCGGCCTTGGTCGCCCCGACGGGTTGAACCGTGGCTTTTACGTCAAGCCCACGGTTTTTGCCGACGTAGACAACCAGATGACCATCGCCCGCGAGGAAATCTTTGGCCCCGTTCTGTCGGTGATCCCGTTCGACACCGAAGAGGAGGCCATCGCGATTGCGAACGACACACCTTATGGTCTGACCAACTATATCCAGACGCCCGACGACGAAAAACGCCGCCGCGTGGCGCGCCGCTTGCGCTCGGGCATGGTGGAGACCAACGGTCAGGGCTTTGCCCAAGGTTCGCCGTTTGGTGGCTACAAGCAGTCGGGCAATGGACGTGAAGGCGGCGCCTTCGGGCTTGAGGATTTCCTTGAAGTGAAGGCCGTGAGCGGCTGGAACCCTAAGTAATCCAATGATGTTATAAACAAGAGGGCGCAGTGGAAACGCTGCGCCCTTTTTCGTGGGCGGTTCAGAACGGCGCTTTGGCTGTAATCCGCGTGCCCTTGCCCCCATCGGGATGTCGGAATTGCAGCGTTTCGGAATGCAGCATCATCCGTTCAAATTCGCGCGCTTCGCCCGTCGCATAAAACGGATCGCCCAAAATCGGGTGGCCCAGCGACAGCATATGCACCCGCAACTGGTGCGACCGCCCGGTTTTCGGCATCAGCCGCACGCGGCTTTCCCCATCGCCACTGCGCACTACACGCCAGTCGGTCTGTGCAGATTTGCCAGTTTCATGGCAGACCATTTGCAATGGGCGGTTTGGCCAATCGACGATCAGAGGCAGGTCAACCGTGCCAGTTTTTTCCGTCATCTCGCCCCAAACGCGGGCAACATAAGTTTTCTTGGTATGGCGCTTTTCAAATTGCAGCCCCAGATGGCGTTGGGCATGGCGTGTCGCGGCAAAAATCATAACCCCTGATGTGTCACGATCCAACCGATGCACCAACAAGGCCGTCGGAAACGCCGCCTGCACCCGCGTCAGCAAACAATCCGCAAGATGTTCGCCTTTGCCCGGCACCGACAAAAGACCCGCAGGTTTATCGACCAGAATAACCTCGTGGTCTTCGTGCAGAACGACCAGCGGATCGTGCGGCGGATTGTAGTCGCTGCTGATCATCGTGCGCGCCGAAAGACCGACAGAAGATAGATGGCAACCGCCGCCCAGATCATCGGGAACGCAACGGCGCGGGCCTGCCCGAAGGGTTCGTCGAACAGAAACACCGCGACCAAAAAGATCATTGTCGGCGCGATATATTGCAGGATCGCGATGGTCGTCAGGCGCAGCCGTTTGGCCCCGTTGGCATACAGCAACAACGGCACCGCCGTGACCACGCCGCAGCCCAACAACAACCACATATCTGACGCACCTAAGCTGAAATGGCTCGCACCGGTGCTTTGCAGCCACGCCCAATAGGCAAGGGCCGGAAACAGCAAAATCAGCACTTCCAATAGAAACCCCTGATTTGGGCCGATTGGCAGCGCTTTTTTGCACAGCGCATAAAGCCCCCATGTGAGCGTCAACGCCAGCGCGACAATGGGCAACCCGCCACGATCATACGTCAGCACGGCAACGGCACAGGCGGCCAAGGCAATTGCGACCAACTGCAAACGACTTAAGCGCTCGCCTAGGAAAACAGCGCCCAAGAACATGCTGAACAGCGGGTTGATATAGTAACCCAGCGCGGCCTCAAGCGCCTGCCCGCTACCGATCGCCCAAACATAAATGCCCCAGTTCACAGAAATCAGCCCCGCTGTCAGGCATCCCAAAAGGATCGTGCGGGGAGATGCCAGCGCGGCACGAATATCCGCAGTGCGCCCCAAGACAATCAAAACAGCGGCCGCAATCGGCACGGACCAAATCACCCGATGCGTGACAACTTCGGCAGGCGGAATATGCGCCACCAGCTTCATGAAAATCGGCAGGAACCCCCACAGCACATAGGCCGAAATGGCAAAGACCAGTCCAGCGTTGCTGTCGCCACCTTGTACGGGCGTAGAGGGGTTTGGATGTCTCATGCCCCCTCGTAGCAGGGGCAACGCCGGTTTCAACCCACCTTACACCTTCACCCGCTCGGATTTTGGATCATACATCGGTTTCAAAGACGCTTCGGCCTTCACCCGTGTGCCCATCACGTCTATCTCGTAATTGCCCGCCAGCACCTCCGCCGCCGTTTCGCCCTTGCACGGCACATAGCCCAGACCAATCGCACCGCCCAAGTGATGCCCATAGGCGCCCGATGACAGATAGCCGACAATCTGCCCGTCCCGCACAATCGGCTCGTTATGATAAAGCAGCGGTTCAGGGTCGGTCAGACGGAACTGCACCATCCGCGCGTTCAATCCTTCATCCTTTTTGCGCAACACCGCATCGCGACCAATGAACGCGGGTTTGTCGGTCTTCACCGCGAACCCCAAACCCGCCTCGAGCACATGATCCTCGGACGTGATGTCATGGCCGAAATGGCGAAAGCCTTTTTCAATGCGGCAGGTATCCATCATATGCATACCGCAAAGTTTCGCGCCCATGTCCTGCCCCGCCCCGTGCAAGACCTCGAACACATGGCCCGCCATATCGGTGCTTACATAGATCTCCCAGCCAAGTTCACCCACATAAGTTACGCGGTGCACACGGGCGCGGCCCATGCCGATGTCAATCTCTTGCGCTGTGCCGAACGGGTTCACATCGTTGGTGAAGTCGGCAGGCGAAACAGCTTGCAGCAACTTGCGCGCATTCGGTCCCATGACAGCCAACACACCTTCTCCGGCGGTCACATCGGTGATCACTACGTTGAAATCGCCGACATTGCGCCGCATCCACGTTTCGTCGGCAAGGCGCGTCGCAGCCGGCGTGACCACCAGATACGCAACCTCGCTTAGGCGCGTGACAGTCACATCCGCCTCGATACCTGCGCGCGAATTCAAGAATTGCGTGTAGACGATTTTGCCCACGGGCACGTCATATTCGCCACCACCGATGTAATTCAAAAACGCCGTCGCATCGCGCCCTTCGACACGGATTTTGCCAAACGACGACATGTCATAGATGCCGACATTCTCACGCACCGCGCGGTGTTCCACGGCAACGTTGTCAAAGAAATTCTGGCGCTTCCAGCTATAGGCGTAAACTGGGTCCTGATCCGGATTGGCAAACCAGTTCGCCCGTTCCCAGCCCGCCAGTTCACCCATCACGGCACCCTGTTCCAGCAGTTGCTGATGAAATGGCGTGCGCCGCACACCACGCGCTGTTGCTTTTTGCCGATACGGATAATGATCCGCATAAAGCAGGCCCAAAGTCTCCTTGGATCGTTCAAACAGATAGGTTTTGTTGCCCTGGAACGGCTGCATCCGGCTGATATCTACATCGCCCAGATCGAACGGTTTTTCACCCGCGTCCATCCACTGCGCCAGCGCCATGCCCGCACCACCCGCCGATTGAATCCCGATGGAATTGAAACCCGCAGCAACCCAGACGTTATCCATCTCGGGGCAAAGCCCAAGGTGATAGGCATCGTCGGGCGTAAAGGATTCAGGCCCGTTAAAGAACGTGTGTATCCCCGCCTCGGCCAGCATCGGCATCCGGTTCACGGCATGTTCAAGGATCGGTTCAAAGTGGTCGAAATCCTCGGGCAGTTGATCAAATTCGAAATCGGGCGAGATACCTTGCATCCCCCAAGGTTTCGCATTGGGTTCAAACGCCCCCAGCAAAATCTTACCCGCGTCCTCTTTGTAGTAGGCACATTCATCGGGCACGCGCAGCACCGGCATTTGAGTTAGACCGGCAATCGCTTCGGTGACGATATAGAAGTGCTCGCAAGCATGCAGCGGCACGTTGGTCTGCAACATCTGCCCCACGTCATGGCCCCACATCCCCGCGCAGTTCACCACATGATCGCAGGCAATATGGCCACTTTCGCCACCGCTTTCCCAATCAACCCCCGTGATGCGCCGCCCTTCGCGGGTCACTCCCGTCGCCTTGGTACGCTCTGCCACGACTGCCCCGTTCTGGCGCGCGCCCTTGGCCAGTGCCAGCGCGATATTGGCCGGATCACCCTGCCCGTCTTTGTCAAGAAACACGCCCGCCGTGACGCCATCAATATTCAGATGCGGATACATCGACTTGACCTCGTCTGGCGAAATCTCTTCGACATCCACACCAAACGCGCGCGCCATGGCTGCAGACCGAAAAATCTCCTCGCGGCGTTCATTGGTCAGTGCGACCGTGATTGACCCGCAGCGCTTGAACCCAGTTGCAACGCCCGTTTCGGCCTCAAGATTCCCGTATAATTCCTGTGAATACTTCGCCAGCTTCGTCATATTTGCCGTCGCGCGTAGTTGCGCAATCAGCCCCGCCGCGTGCCACGTCGTGCCGCTGGTCAGCTGCTTTCGCTCAAGTAGCACGATGTCCTTCCAGCCCTGCTTGGCCAGATGATAGGCAACGGAACAGCCAATAACGCCACCGCCAATGATGACAACGCGGGCTTTGGTAGGAAGGGTCATGCGCGGATCCTCTCATTCGTCGGATCCCACAATGGCGCATCTTCCTGCACCACAGCGCGGCAGGCTTTGCCAAAGATAGCGACCTTCAGTTCCGTCCCCGCCACGGCCAAATCGGCCCGCACCATGCCCAGCGCGATCGACGCGCCGACGCGGTGCCCATATGCGCCCGACGTCGTTTCGCCGACCACTTCGCCGCCATGCGACAGGGTCGACATATAGGGCGCATCGCAGTCACCTGCGTCAACGATCAGGGTCACAAACCGCTTGGCCACGCCACGCTGTTTCTCCGATTGGATCGCCGCTTTTCCAGGGAAATCCTGCGGTTTGTCCAGCTTGATAAACCGCTCAAGCCCGCCTTCGAGCATCGAATAGTCAGTAGAAAGATCACCCTTCCAAGCCCGATATCCTTTTTCGATCCGCAATGAATTCAAGGCATACATCCCGAACGGTTTCAGCCCGTGCGGCGCGCCTGCGGCCAGCACGGCGTCATAAACCTTTGCCGTATCCGCAAGCTGCGTGTGGATTTCCCAGCCAAGCTCGCCTGCAAAGGACACACGCACCAACTGCACCCACGTCCCGTCGATTTGCGCGGATTGGTGGGTCAACCAGCCCGTGCTCAGGTCGGCATCGCAACAGGCAGCCAGCACATCACGCGCCTTTGGTCCCGTAAGAATCTGGCAAGAAAAGTCGCGTGTTACATCGGACATCGTAAACGCCGCACCCGCTGGTATCCGGTCGCGCAGCACCTCAAAATCATGCCATTGTGCGGTGGCTGCGGTGATCAGAAAGAAGAAATCATCGTCCAGCCGCATCGCCGACATTTCCGTCAAAATCCGCCCGCGGTCATCGGCGAAATACAGCAGGCCAATGCGCCCAACTTTGGGAATACCGCCGGTGCAATTGGAACGCAGAAACTCTGCTGCCCCGTCACCCTGCAAGCGGTAACGCGAGAACCCGGGCAAATCGAGAATCCCAGCAGCATCACGCACCGCTTCGCATTCTTCACGTACGCGGTCTTCCCATGGGCCCTTGCGAGTCCATGTATGCGTGGCTTCCTCGGACGTATCATCGCCCGCCTGCGCATACCAGTTTGCGCGCTCCCAACCGTTGTAGGCGCCCATCACGCCGCCTTGGGCAGTCACACGGTCATGCACCGGCGACAGTTTTTTGTCGCGCGCCGCCGGCCATTCGTGCTGTGGGAAATGCATAGCGTATTCATGGCCATAAACCTCGCGCGCCTTTTGATCGCAATAGTCCTGATCGGTG
>JBLHNX010000136.1:0-7168 GCA_047622125.1 Paracoccaceae bacterium
AGGGCCGCGGTGATTTTCGCGGCGGGTTTCACGGCGTAATTGATAAAATCATCGCCTTGCAGCGATCCGGCCCAGCTGTCGAACAGTTTGACGACTTCGGCCCCTGCTTCGATTTGCTTTGAAAGGTAGTCGATTGTCCCTTCCGTGATCAGGTCAAGGAGGGCTTCGAACACCGCCTTGTTCTCGGCCTTGAGCGCGTGGGCTGGTCCTTGATCCGGTGTGCCTTGGCCCGCGATCATATAAGTCGCGACGGTCCAAGGCGCGCCTGCAAAGCCGATCAGTGTGGTTTCAGCGGGCAGTTCACGTGACAGGATTTTTACGGTTTCATAGATTGGCGACAGGGTATCGTGAATATCGCCAACAGGTTTCAGGGCGCGCAATTCGTCGGCTGTTGTGATTGTCGACAGGCGTGGCCCTTCGCCGGTGACGAACCACAGGTCAGCGCCAAGCGCTTGGGGCAGCAGCAAAATATCGGCGAACAGGATTGCTGCGTCGAACCCGTAGCGGCGGATCGGCTGCAATGTGACTTCGGCGGCAAGGTCTGGATTATAACAAAGCGACAGGAAATCGCCGGCCTGCGCGCGGGTGGCTTTGTATTCGGGCAAGTAGCGACCGGCCTGACGCATCATCCAGATTGGCGGGGTTGGCAGTGTTTCACCTGCGAGGGCGCGAAGGATGGTTTTTTGCTGTGGTTTGTGCGGCGTCATTGGGGGCTCCTGTCGTTTGGATGGTGGTCCCAAGTGACGCAGGGATTGTCAATGCGGTTGTCAGCCACATTGTGCACCCCTAGAAGGCACTTATGACCAATGATTTACCCAAGCCCGCCCAACCGCTGAAGATCGGCACCCGTGGATCACCGCTCGCGCTTGCGCAGGCCTATGAGACGCGCGCGCGTTTGATGGCGGCGTTTGATTTGCCTGATGATGCCTTTGCGATTGTCGTGATCAAAACCAGCGGCGATGACCGCGTGTTGATTGATGCTGATCGTCCGCTCAAGGAGATCGGTAACAAGGGGCTGTTCACCAAAGAGATCGAAGAAGCGATGTTGGACGGGTCCATCGACATTGCTGTGCATTCGATGAAAGACATGCCTGTGGAGCAGCCCGCGGGGTTGTTGCTGGATACATATCTGCCACGCGAGGACGTGCGCGATGCGTTCGTGTCACCGCATCATGCGACGCTGGCAGATTTGCCGGAAGGCGCGGTTGTGGGCACGTCGAGCCTGCGCCGTCGTGCGCAACTGCTGAGCCGCCGCCCTGATCTGAACGTCGTTGAATTTCGCGGCAATGTGCAGACCCGTTTGCGCAAACTGAATGACGGTGTGGCGCAGGCGACGTTTTTGGCCATGGCGGGCTTGAACCGGCTGGGCATGGATGATGTGCCGTGCTGTGCGATTGAGGTCGACGATATGCTGCCTGCGGTGGCGCAGGGTGCGATCGGGATTGAGCGGCGCGCGGATGATATCCGTGCCCGCGATATGCTGGCGGCGATCCATGATGGTGTGACGGCGCAGCGGTTGGTGGCAGAACGGGCGTTTCTCGCGGCACTGGACGGATCGTGTGAGACACCGATTGGCGCGCTGGCCGAGTTGGACGGCGATATGTTGCGCTTGCGCGGCGAGATTTTGCGCCCTGACGGAAGTGCGTGTTACAGCGATGCTGCCGAGGGTGCGATTGCAGATGGGCCAAAGATCGGCCGCGCGATGGCGGCACGATTGCTGGCGCAGGCGGGGCCGGATTTCTTTAAGGCCTAGGCAGGGTTTTCCCGGGGTTGAGGATGCCATTTGGGTCAAGCGCTGCCTTGACGGCGCGCATCACATCAAGCGCCACCGGATCCTTACGCCGCGCCATTGACGACAGTTTTGAGGTGCCGATCCCGTGTTCGGCGGAAAAGCTGCCGCGCAGGGTTTGCACCACGTCTTCGACCGCTTCCATCATTGCATCATGCAGGGCCGGATCAGTTGATGTCGGATACATCGAAAAGTGGATATTGCCGTCGCCAAGATGGGCAACCGTCAGCTGTGTGGCATCGGGATCAAGGGCCGTGAGGCGCGGTGTGATCAGGTCAAAGAAGGTTGCGATCTTATCTAGCGGTAGCGCGATGTCAGTGTCGACAAAGGGCGTCACCCCGTGGGTGATTTCAGCAGCAGCCTCGCGACGTGCCCACATTTCCTGACGCTGGCTATCGTTCTGGGCGATCATGGCGTCCAGAAGCGTGCCGTTTTCCAGCATCGCGCCAAGCGTGTCTTCGAGCAGGGCAACCACGGGGATGCGCCCGTCAGTGGCAGGGGTTGCATCGCGCGGGGCGGTGGCGGCGACCTCGATCAGGATGTTCACGTCATAGGGGGCGTCAAATGGTTCACGCGCGCCAGCGATCTGGTCGATGTGGCCCTGAATATAGTTGCGCGGCATATATTCAAAAGCCTCGACCGCGCCGCCGCTGGCGTCTTGCATGTTGTTCAGCAGGGAGAGGGCGTCTGCAATTGACGGCACGGCGACCATCGCAGTGGCATAGGCGCGCGGTTTGGGGCGCAGTTTCATGACGGCGGCGGTGATGATACCCAGCGTGCCTTCGGCCCCGATCATCAGGTGGCGCAGGTTGTAGCCGGAGTTATCCTTGTGAAGCTCGCTCATCAGATCCATGACGCGTCCGTCGGCAAGGACCACTTCGAGGCCAAGGCACAGATCACGGGTATTGCCATAGCGCACGACGTTGGAGCCGCCCGCGTTGGTGGACAGCACCCCGCCGATCATCGCTGAACCGCGCGCACCGAATGTCAGCGGGAAGATTAGGTCGTGACTGGCGGCAGCATCATGCAGGGCGGACAAGATCACGCCTGCCTCGACGATGGCGATGCGTGACGCCTGGTGAATTTCGCGGATCGCGTTCATCCGGTCCAACGAGAGCATCAGCGCGCCTTTCGCCTGTGTGCCACCGACAAGTCCGGTGTTGCCCGATACAGGGACGACGGGTGTGGCGCTGGCGTGGGCGATTTCCATGATCGCTGAAACTTCGGCGGTATTGGCTGGGCGTAGCACGGCGATTGGATCAAGCGCATAAACGCCCATCCAGTCGGATTGCCATTTCGCAGTATCGTCGCCTGTCAGGACGTTGGCGTTGCCGATTGCGGCGCGCAGGGGGGGGAGGATATCCATGTGCGGACGGTAGTGTGCTTGCGTATCCGGAATCAAGCCAAAGGCGCCGGATGATCGACGGCGCGCCCCGCGCTTGGCATAGCGACCGATTGCGCACGGTTTACAGGCAAACGCTTTCGCGCAGGCAGTCTTCAGTCTTGGGGATGTTGGTGGTGGCGTGGGGGAGACTTGAACTCCCGACCTATCGATTATGAGTCGATCGCTCTAACCAACTGAGCTACCGCGCCTAAACACTTGGTTGCTTTAGATAAGGCGTTGGTCCCTGTCAAACAGGTTTTGGACGCGAATGCCTGCTTGGGCGGGCTTTCCTGAGGGACAGGTGCAAGATAGGCTTGGATTTGGCCAATAGAGGGCGATTTTGATGCAAAAGAACATCCTGTTCGTGATGTATGACCAGTTGCGGTTTGATTACCTGAGCTGCGCCGGTCATCCGCATTTGAACACCCCCAATTTTGACCGAGTCGCGGCCAAGGGCGTGCGGTTTACCCGTACCTATGTGCAATCGCCCGTTTGCGGGGCATCGCGGATGTCGACCTACACAGGGCGCTATGCGAGCAGTCACGGTGCGCAATGGAACGGCTTTCCCCTACGGGTCGGCGAGATGACCATGGGCGATCACTTGCGCGCCCATGGTATGGACTGCTGGCTGATCGGCAAAACGCATATGAAGGTGGATGCGGCCGGGATGGCGCGTCTGGGGCTATCGCCGGACACGGTCATTGGTGCCCGTCAGGCCGAGTGTGGCTTTGACGTGTGGTGCCGTGATGACGGTTTGTGGGCATGGGGGCCGGACGGGTTTTATGACGCCAAACGCAGCCCCTATAACGAATACCTGAAATCGCGCGGCTATGACGGGGAAAACCCTTGGGCGGATTATGCCAATGCAGGGGTCGCGGGCGGCGAAATGGCGACGGGATGGATCACGGCCAATGCCAGTAAACCCGCCAATATCCGCGAAGAAGATAGCGAAACACCGTGGCTGACGCGCCAAGCGATGGCGTTTATTGATCAGGCTGACGGGCCGTGGTGCGCACATCTGAGTTATATCAAACCGCACTGGCCCTACATTGTGCCCGCGCCTTATCACGCGATGTATGGGCCCGAACATGTGCTGCCAGCGATGAGGGATGTCGTTGAACTGGATGACCCGAACCCGATCTACGGTGCCTTTGCACAAAGCGATTTTGCCAAACTATATCAAAAGGACGAAGCGCGCGAGACGGTGATCCCGGCCTATATGGGATTAATCAAGCAATGTGATGATCAGCTTGGTGTTCTGTTGGATCACCTGACGGCCACGGGGCGCGATAAGGACACGGTGATCGTGCTCACGTCCGATCATGGCGACTATCTGGGTGATCACTGGTTGGGCGAAAAGGATATGTTTCACGACCAGTCCGTGAAAGTGCCATTGATCGTGTTTGATCCATCTGTCGGTGCAGACGCGACGCGCGGAACGACCTGTGACGCTTTGGTCGAATCGATCGACCTTGCGGCGACATTTATCGAAATGGCTGGTGGGGCGGTGCCTGATCACATCGTCGAGGGGCGCTCGCTCATGCCATTCCTGCGGGGTGAGGCCCCTGACTGGCGTGACTATGCGATAAGCGAATATGATTATTCCTGCCTGCCGATGCGCGCCGATCTGGGCGTGGCCCCGCGCGATGCCCGCTTGTTTATGGTTGTCGATGCAGATTGGAAGTTCATCCACGCTGAAGGGGGATTTCCCCCGATGTTGTTCGATTTGAACGCTGACCCGCAGGAATTGCGTGACCTAGGACGTCGTGGTTTGCACGATGATGTTTTGGCGTTGATGTATGAGCGCCTTGGCCAATGGGGGCGCAGGTTGTCACAGCGCGTGACGGTATCGGACGCCGATATTATGGCGCGTCAGGGCGGGTCCGAAGGTGTCGGTATTCTTCACTGGCTTTGGGACGGATCCGAGGTTTCGGACGAGGCGTTGGAGCGCTATCGCGGGCCTGTTCGCCAGCGTCATGTGGATGACGACTAGGGTGCAGAGAAACGCCAGCTTGTGACCTGCTCGTAGGTCTGATCGGGGTGCAATTGGATGCCTGGGAACCCTGCGTGGTTTGGTGCATCAGGCCAGCCTTGCGCCTCGATGGCCAGACCTTCGTAGGACGCGCGGTTCGGGCGCTGGGCATTGCGTGCGTCAAATACCTGAATGCCGGGCTGATTAGTGGCGACGGTCATTTCGACGCCGGATTGTCCGGTTAATGTCAGCACATCACGCGGCGCAACCGTCGTGCCGGACAGGCAAAAGTTATTGTCGAAGGCTGGATGTTGCGGCGAGATTCTGCGCGCTTTGCGAAAATCAAAACTGGTGCCGGTGACATCGACGATTTCGCCTGTCGGGATGAATTCATCGTTTGTGGGCAGGTAATGATCTGCCGCAATACGCAGGCGATGGCCGTCCCAAGTATCGCTACCATCAAGGTTCCAATAACTGTGGTTGGCCATGTTGATCAGGGTCGGCGCATCCGTGGTCGCGGTGACCGTCAGGCGCAGCGTGGTTTCCAAGACCTCAAAGCGCGCAGTGATTTTACGATTTCCGGGGAAGCCGCCTTCGCTGTTTGGCAGATAAAGCGACAAAATGCATGAAAAATCATCAGAATTATCAATTTGCCACACTTTTAGGTGGGTCGCGGCACTACCGGAATGCAGGCTATGTTGCCCGTTGAAATTCGCCTCGAACTGATGCGCCACGCCGCCAATCGGCGCGGTTGCATTGGTTAAACGATTGGCAACGGGGCCGATCAAACTGCCGAAATGATGCATCCCGCCCTGATAATCTGACAGGTCGTCGCTGTTCAGGGTCAACCCATAAGGCACCCCCGTCAGCCGCACATCCTGCAAGACGGCACCCCACGTCAGGATTTTGACGGACAGCCCGTCATTCCCGATCGTGATCGCATGGATGTCTTGTCCGTCTTTGGTCGTGCCGAAAACCGTCACGCAAGCGGTTCCCAATGCACCCCGGCAGCAGGGATAATGGTTCCGTTCCAGTCGAGCGCCTCGGGGGCGTAGTTAAACACGAAACGATGTGTGTCGGTGTCGCGAATACGCAATCCATCGGGCAGGGCGTGGGTTTCAAGGTCAAGGATATCGCAGTGATAGCCAATGATCCGGTCGAATGTATCATCGTCGGGCCAGCCTGCAAGGTAGCGCAGATTGTCGCTGCCCATGATCGCGGGATGGCCGGATTTGGTGGTCATATGGGCGGTTTCCGCGCCTTCAAGGTGTTCAAACCAATGCCGGAAACGCCCGCCGCCAGAGAGTTTGACGCTTGCATTGGGCGGGATGCTTTCGGTCAGCGCTACGCTCACATCCAGCCCGTCGATATTGGGGCCAAGCGGGGTTGGAATGCTGATATCTTTGGTCTTTGTATCGGTGCGTGGACCGATAAGCGCGATCCCCTCAAAACGTGCAAGTGCGGCGCGCAATGGGTCCGACAGGTGCATGATCCCGGGGGCGAGGACCAGTTTGTAGTCGCTAAGGTCGGCGCAGTCTGGCGGCAAGATGTCGATGTTCAATCCGGCGCGGCGCAGGGCGCGGTAAGCGGCAAAGGCAAGGCGGAACATATCGAAATCTGCACCTTGGGGCTGGGCCTCCCAGCCCCAAGCGCTTTCGTAATCGAACACGAGCGCAGCCTGTGCTTTGGCTGTGCCGACCTCTGGCAATCCGTTGATTTCACCTGCAACTTGCGCTGCTTCGGCCAATGCGGGGGCATCCGCGCTATCAGGGCGCAACAGGCCCGCGTGCATCTGTTCCTGGGCAAACGGGGCTTGGCGCCAGCGGAAATAGCAGACGGTTTCAGCGCCGTGGGCAAAGGCCTCCCATGCCCAAAGGCGGGCCATTCCGGGCAGAGGGGCAGGATTGTAGGGCGCCCAGTTCACGGGGCCGGGTTGCTGTTCCATGATCCACCAACGGCCACGCCCTACGGCACGGTAAAGATCATGGTGGAACGCTTGATTGTCGGGGTCACCCTGACGCAG
>JBLHNX010000137.1:0-7168 GCA_047622125.1 Paracoccaceae bacterium
CTCCGGGCAAGCTGGGAAGGCGGTCTCGCAATTGCTGCAAGCCTTGGCGCAGAGCCTCTTGACGGTCGGCAAGGCTTTGCTCCGTGCCAGCTTGGCCTTCGCCACCCGCGCCGTCACCGGCCTGCCGACCAGCTTCATTGCGGTCACCTTGGCCCATGCCTTCGCCGTCTTGCCCGTCTTGGCCGGGCTCGCTTCCATCGCCAGGTTGTTGCGGGGTGTCTTCGCCTTGGCCCTCTTGGCCTTGGGACTGTTCTCCCTGCTGCCCACGACCGGGTTGGGGTTGGTCATCGGGCTGTTCACTACGGCCCGGATTGAATTGCTCTTGCAGATCGCGAAACGCTTCGTCGTTTAGTTGCTGCTGGTCACGCAACGTATCGGCCAGCTCTTCCATTGACTGCTCGCCGGGCGTTTGGGGGCCGTCGCCGCCCTCGCCCTGCGTCACCGTCAGGTTTTCCATCAGCTCGTTCAGCTGCTCCATCAGATCGGCGGCCTCGGCCATGCGGCCTTCTTCCATCAGCTCTTGGATCCGGTCCATGAGCGCTTGCAGTTCGTCACGCGACACATCAAGCCCGTCACCCTCGGCGCGGTCGGGCTGATCTGTACCGTCTTCGGCAGGCTCGGCGTTCTGGGCAAGCATTGACATGTAGTCATCCATCGCTTCGCGCAGCTCGTTCATCAGTTCCGCTATTTCCTCGTCGCTCGCCCCGTTGCGCATCGCCTCGGCTAGCCGTTCCTGGGCGCGGGCTAGCCGTTCACGGGCGTCGGCCAGATTGCCATCCTCAAGCTGGATGGCCAGATCCCAAAGGGCTTGGGCCATTTCAATCTGCTGCGCGTCGTTCATGCCGATTTCTTCAAAGCTCGCCATATCGCGAATAATCTGGCGGGTCCGCAGATAAGTGGTTTCATTGCGAAACAGATCACCAGGGCGATGGGACAAGGCGCGCAAGACCTGAAGCACACGTCGGTCATTATCCTTGGACCACAACAAATCCCGCCGCTGTTCAATCACCGCCTTGGCGATGGGTTGAAAGAACCGACGCCCGGGCAAGGTCATCTGTTCTGCTGGTGCCATGCCAACCTGCTCGCGCGCATCCGTCACTTGCAATTGCAGCGTCACCGGCAAGTTCGCAAGCGGATGCTCGCTCAGGTTATCAATCAGGGTTTCTTGGAAACTGGCACGATCACCCGTGTAGGGCATCGGCAAATCAAGGATCAGCGGATCAATGGGATCGGGGGCAATCGCCAAACCATAACGGCGATCAACCGCGTCAAGGTCAAGCGTGATAGTGACCATGCCGGACACGACCGCATAATCATCTTCGGCCACAAAAGCTTGGGCCATTTGGCCATTGGCATCAGCCTCGATGGGTGCAGCGATACTGACACTGGGGGCGATGTCGGCGATCACAGACACATCCCAAACCGCCCCGCCCGATCCGTCGATTTCAAGCCGCCCATCCTGCTCAATCACAAAGGCCTGCTGCGCCGCACTTGCGCTTTCTACTTCGCCCACGCGGCCCGAAACGGTTTCATGCACGGTCAAGGCACCCACGTCGCCATAAAGGCGCAGGGTAACGGTGCTGCCTTCGGGAACGCGCAATGCTCCCGCTGGAATATCGGCCAGATAAAGCGTCGGTTTGCCGGTATATGCAGGCGGTGCAACCCAGCCTTCCCAGACCGGACCCGAGGCCAGCGCAGCCGCGCCATTCGGCGCAAGGTCCGCGACCGACCCTACCCGCAAAAGCGAGCCAAACATGAAGGCGACCACAAGCGCCAAGAGCGCAACATAACGCAAGCCATACGGATCGCGCGACGCCAAACGCAAATCAGGTGCAATCGCTTTGGCGTCGCGACTGCGCGCCGCCATGCGTTCAAGGTGGGTCTGCCAGATCGCCTCGCTTGCAGGATCGCCAGCGCCAATGGCCTGTTGATCGCCAAGCGCCGCAATCGGGCGCCCCGGAAGGCGGGCGTCGACCCGCGCTATCGCCTCGGCCCGTTTGGGCATTGTGAAATAGCGCACACCCCAGATCGCGGCGGCAATCAGCGCCAGCACCATCACCACGCCAAAGCTCCAAACAACCTCGACCGGCAGGCTGTCTTGCCAACCCATCATCAGCGGTGCGAGCGTCGCGAATAAAACGGTCCAGAACGGCCAGAACGCCTGAGTGACGCGCTCGGCCAGCATGCCTACCTGCGTGGCAAAGACCGGCACGCGCAGGTGCGCAAGGGGATCAAGGCGTGGGGTCAGTAGATCGCTCCGTTTATTGTGGCCGGATCAGGATGACCCAAGCCATTCGGGAATGGTATCCCGATTAATCATCTCTTCAAAGGTAGGGCGTGCCCGGATAACTGCAAATTGATCCCCATTTACCAAAACCTCGGGGATCAGGGGGCGTGAGTTATATTCGCTCGACATCACTGCGCCATATGCACCAGCCGACCGGAATGCGACCAGATCGCCTTCACCCACAAGCGGCATATCTCTCGCTCTGGCAAAGGTGTCTCCGCTTTCACAAATTGGACCAACAATATCATAGCGCGCGGGATCTTGGCCCGGAACGGGTTCGATGACCGGCACGATATCGTGCCAAGCGTCATACATCGCGGGGCGGATCAGATCGTTCATTGCGCCGTCAAGGATCAGAAAATCGCGATCTTCGCCGGATTTCACATAGATCACTTTGCTAACCATGATGCCGGAATTTCCGGAAATCAGGCGCCCCGGCTCGATCTCGATCTCGCAACCCAGATGTCCCACCGTGCGTTCGATCAACTGGCCATATTCGATAGGCAGCGGCGGGGCAGAATTGGACCGTTCATAAGGAATTCCAAGACCGCCACCCAGATCAAGTCGGGTAATCTCGTGCCCGTCTGCGCGCAGCTGTTCGGTCAGGTCGGCGACCTTGCGGTAGGCGGCTTCAAACGGCTCCAGCTGGGTCAGTTGCGATCCGATATGCACATCGATACCGATGACTTTCAGGCCCTTTAGGGTCCCAGCCATTGCATAGACTTCGCGGGCGCGGCTGATCGGAATGCCGAACTTGTCTTCTTTCTTGCCGGTCGAAATCTTGGCGTGGGTCTTGGCATCTACGTCAGGGTTCACGCGCACGGTTATCGGCGCAACTTTACCCATTTCCAGCGCGACCTCGTTCAGCACCAGCATTTCCGGTTCGCTCTCGACGTTAAACTGGCGAATCCCGCCTGTCAGCGCCATGCGCATTTCATCGCGGGTTTTACCAACGCCGGAGAATACGATCCGATCTCCCGGAACGCCCGCCGCACGGGCACGGGCATATTCGCCGCCCGACACCACGTCCATACCAGCGCCTTCCTGCGCCAAAAGCGTTAGAATGGCCTGATTGGACAAGCTTTTCATCGCAAAGCAAACAAGGTGATCGGCAAAACCCAAAGCCTCGTCGAATAGACGGAAGTGGCGTTGCAACGTCGCGGTGGAATACACATAAAACGGCGTGCCAACAGCGGCGGCAATCTCGGCCACAGGCACATCCTCGGCATACAAAACACCGTCGCGATACAAGAAATGATCCAAACCCAAGCCTTCCAGTCAGTCGGAACGCTCATATCAGATCGGCAGCAAAGCCCAACCCTTTTTGGCGAACCTAGGTAACAGGCTTTGCGCGCAGGAAAAGATAAAGCGGCAAACCGCAGCTGACACCGATGCAGAACGTGGCAGGAATGGCGATCAAGGCCAGCCAGTTCCGGCGCACCGCAACCTCGGCAATGATCCACACGGTCAGGGTAATCGCCGCAATCGTCAAATCCCAGACAAGGCCCGAACCCGCCGCATTGACGTGCCACGCATCGACCATCGCCATGATATCCCAGCTATTGGCCCGAAACCAAGAAACGAAATAATACATCGGATGGATCGCGCCCCAGATTGCAAGCGCGAGGTAAATAATCCGCAATAGGGACATTACAAATTCACTCCAACGGTCAAATTGCCACTGATTTCAGCGACACCCGCCTTTGCAGAAGGGCGAACCGGCGGGCCATCAGCACCACAAGCCGATAGGACCGCGAGCACAAGGATCAAACCGGAAATCTTTGTCATTACAAAACCTCTTTCCAACGGGCGACCTGCGCGCGGACCTGCGCTGGGGCCGTACCGCCATAGGACACGCGCGACGCCACCGAGTTTTCAACGCCAAGCACATCATACACGTCTTGGCGGATTCCTTCGTGCACAGATTGCATGACCTCAAGCGACAGGTCTGGCAGATCACAATTCGCGGCCTCAGCCTTGGCCACAAGGGTGCCGGTCACATGATGTGCCTCGCGGAACGGTAAACCCAATTCGCGCACCAGCCAGTCAGCCAGATCAGTCGCGGTGGAAAATCCGGTGGCAGCAGCGGCGCGCAAGCTATCGCGATTGGCGGTCATATCACCAACCATCCCCGTCATCGCGGCCAGCGCCAGCATCAGATGATCAGCGGCGTCAAAGACCTGTTCTTTGTCTTCCTGCATGTCCTTGGAGTAGGTCAGCGGAAGACCTTTCATCACCGTCATCAACGCCACATTCGCCCCGAAAATCCGGCCTATCTTGGCGCGGATCAGCTCAGCCGCGTCAGGGTTGCGCTTTTGCGGCATGATGCTGCTACCCGTGGACCACTTGTCCGACATTTTCACAAACCGGAACTGCGCCGACGACCAAATCACCAATTCCTCGGCGAGGCGCGAAAGGTGCATCGCGCAGATGCTACTTGTGGCGAGGAATTCCAGCGCAAAATCACGATCAGCAACCGCATCCAGCGAGTTATGCATCGGCCCGTCAAAGCCCAAGGCCGCAGCCGTTGCATCGCGATCAATCGGGAAAGACGTGCCCGCCAGCGCCGCAGAGCCCAGCGGCGACAGATTCATCCGCGCCCGTGCATCGGCAAACCGCGTACGATCACGGGCGAACATTTCAACATAGGCCATCATGTGATGGCCCCAAGTCACAGGCTGGGCCACCTGCAAATGTGTAAAGCCCGGCATGACCCAATCAGCGCCAGCCTCGGCCTGACCGAGCAGCGCAGCCATCAGAGCCGCAAGCGCGCCATCGGCCGCATCGCACTGGTCACGCACCCAAAGGCGGAAATCGACAGCAACCTGATCATTGCGTGACCGCGCCGTGTGCAAACGCCCAGCCGGTTCCCCGATAATCTCGGTCAAACGCGCTTCGACGTTCATGTGAATGTCTTCCAGATCGGCGCGGAACGGAAAAGTTCCTGCTTCAATCTCTGACAAGACCGTGAGGAGGCCTTCCCCAATCGCCTCGGCGTCCTTAGAATTAATGATGCCTTGTGCGGCCAACATCGCCGCATGGGCCCGCGAGCCTGCAATGTCTTGCGCCGCCATGCGTTTGTCGAACCCGATTGAGGCATTGATCGCCTCCATGATCGCGTCCGGCCCAGCGCTAAAGCGTCCGCCCCACATTGCATTCGAGGATTTGGTCATATCGGAGGTCCCATGTTTGAACTGACGGCACGGAAAATGAAGTCAGCGCTGCTTTATACGGCCCTTGCCGTGCTTGCAAATGCTGCGATGGCTGAAACCCCCGATATCGCGGCCCTGTCCGAGCTGCAGACGGGCGATATGCGCAAGCTGAATTTCCACAGCGAACCAATGCGCGGCTCCGATGTGATGTTCACCCACGAAAACGGCGAACAAATCGCGCTGGACCACTATGAAGGGCAGTATGTCGTGCTGAATTTCTGGGCCACATGGTGCGCGCCGTGCCGCAAGGAAATGCCGCAGCTGTCCGCCTTGCAAGATGCTTTGGGCGGCGACACAATCGCAGTTGTCACAATCGCAACCGGCCCCAACCCGCGCCCTGCAATGGAACGTTTCTTTGACGAGATCGGCGTCACCAATTTGCCGCTGCACGCTGACCCACGCTCAAGCCTTGCGCGGGATATGGGTGTGCTTGGCCTGCCTGTTACACTGATCCTTGA
Organism: Paracoccaceae bacterium; assembly: GCA_047622125.1. GTDB lineage: Bacteria > Pseudomonadota > Alphaproteobacteria > Rhodobacterales > Rhodobacteraceae > SW4. The sequence continues at coordinate 5,958 of JBLHNX010000137.1, forward strand.
CCCGACTGGTCAGGAAATCGGACGCCTGCAAGGGGATGCGGATTGGTCAAGTGAAAGCGCGCTGGCAATCGTCGGGGCACTGGCAGCAGCCCACGACTAGGGCGTGCCATAACCCCCGCCACCAGGCGTTTTCATCACGAATACGTCACCCGCGACAACCTGCGTTTCGTCGTTGCCTTGCAACCGATCGACACGCCCGTTGACCCTTACGACTCTGTTTTCACCCAAGGCACCCGTTCCACCACCAGCGGCCCCATGTGGCGGAACAACGCGGTGCGAGGTCAGAACAGTCACCGTCATCGGCTCAAGGAACCGCAAGCGGCGTACAATTCCATCCCCGCCCTTGAATGCCCCCGTGCCACCCGACCCCTGACGGATCGAAAACTCGTCGACCCGCACCGGAAAGCGCGTTTCCAAAACCTCGGGGTCGGTCATGCGGGTGTTGGTCATGTGGCTGTGGACGGCGCTTGTGCCATCGAACCCGTCACCCGCACCTGTGCCGCCACAAATGGTTTCGTAGTTCTGATAGGTGTCGTTGCCATAGACGAAATTATTCATCGTTCCCTGACTGCCCGCTATCACGCCCAGCGCACCAAACAGCGTGTCAGCGATGGCTTGACTAACCTCGGTATTGCCGGAAATCACCGCAGCGGGGGCGGCGGGATTGATCATGCTGCCTTCGGGGACGATCAAGTTCAGCGGCTTCAGGCAGCCTTCGTTCATCGGGATATCGTTGCCGACCAGCGTCCGGAACACATAAAGCACAACCGCACGGCAGATCGCCAATGGCGCGTTGTAGTTCAGCGCGTTCTGCGGCGAGGTTCCGGTGAAATCCAGCGTCGCGCAACGGTTGGCATGATCAACAGCAATCGCCACTTTGATCTGGTCGCCGCTATCCAGCGGATAAGTGAATTCACAATCGCGCAGCACGTCCAGCACACGGCGCACGCATTCCTCGGCGTTGTCCTGCACGTGGGTCATATAGGCGTGGACTGTATCTAGCCCGAATTGGCGGGTGATCTTGACCAGTTCGGCTAAGCCAGTCGCATTGGCGGCGATTTGTGCGGAGAGGTCGGCCATATTCTGATCGACATTACGGCACGGATATTTCCCTGACGCCAGCAGCGCGCGCGTTTCGCCGTCCCGCAATTGCCCTTGTGAAACCAACAAGAAGTTGTCGATCAGCACGCCTTCTTCGTCGATATGGCGAC
>JBLHNX010000138.1:0-7132 GCA_047622125.1 Paracoccaceae bacterium
GTGACGTTATAGGTGATGACCTGCTGGAGCATGCCTAGGTCGCGATAAAGCTCGAATTCCTCCATCCCGTGGGACGGGGCGCAATGCACAAAGCCAGTGCCTTCTTCGTCGGTGACGAAATCAGCCGCGCGGAAATCGCGCAGATCGTCCCACTCGCCGTTTGCGCCTTCGGCACCGGCAAGCGGGTGCTGCAACGACAGGCCTGACAGTTCATCCGCACTTACATCGCGCACGCGCTTCCACATGCTATCCTCAAGGCGCGCCTTGGCGAACACATCCGCCGCCAGCTTGTCGGCGAGCAAAAACCGCTCGCCCTTTTCGGCCCAGCATTGTTCCGGCGTGTCGGTGACTTCGTAAAGGCCGTAAGCATAATTCGCACCGTAAACGACAGCCTTGTTGGACGGGATTGTCCAAGGCGTTGTTGTCCAGATAACGACTTTGGCGTTGGCCAGATCACCATCCGACACAACCTCAAACTTCACCCAAACCGTAAAGCTTTCCTTGTCGTGGTATTCCACCTCGGCCTCGGCCAGTGCGGTTTCCTCGATAGGCGACCACATCACGGGTTTAGACCCCTGATACAGCGTCCCGTTCATCAGGAACTTCTGGAATTCCTCGGCGATCACGCGCTCGGCGTGGAAATTCATCGTCAGATAGGGGTCGTCCCAGTTGCCTGTGACCCCCAACCGCTTGAATTCCTCGCGCTGGATATCGACCCAGCCGTTGGCAAAGTCGCGACATTCCTGACGGAATTCGACAACATCGACAGCGTCTTTATCCAGCCCCTTTTCGCGGTATTTTTCTTCGATCTTCCATTCGATCGGCAGGCCGTGGCAATCCCAACCGGGGATATAGCGCGCGTCGCGGCCCATCATCTGCTGGCTGCGCACGACCATGTCTTTGAGGATCTTGTTCAGTGCGTGGCCGATGTGCAAATGCCCGTTGGCATAGGGTGGGCCATCGTGCAGCGTGAAGGGCTGGCGCGTTTCCGATTTCGCTTTGTCACGCAGCTTTCCGTAGACGTCCATCTGCGCCCAGCGTTCCAGCCACTCAGGCTCGCGCTTGGGCAGGCCAGCGCGCATCGGGAAATCTGTCTTGGGCAGATGCAGGGTATGTTTGTATTCTGGGGTGTCGGCGCACATTTCAGGCGTCCTTTGTCTTGATCTTGGGAAAATACGGATGGGGGCGGTGCGAGGTCTCAAACACCTTAGCCCGGCTACTCATGTCAGAGTGCCGGGGAGATAATTCGCTGGATGATGGCGTAACCATATCGCATGGCGGGCTTATAGGCCTGCAAAGGCGCGGGGTAAAGGCTGTCTGGCCGCCCCCTATGCCGATTATCAAAACATCCCGAATAGTCCTGTGCGGCAAATGCGGCTGGTCAATATGCTGGACGCTCCACATAGTAAAAGGCGTTCACAGAGTTAGGATTTCATGATGTCTGCCAAGTATTTCGCCCCCACAGGTGGTCACCCGCCGCAAACCCAGCTTTTGACCGATCGGGCGATTTTTACCGAGGCTTATGCCGTGATCCCTAAAGGCACGATGCGTGATATCGTCACCAGCTTTCTGCCGTTCTGGGACAAAACCCGCCTTTGGGTGATCGCGCGGCCGCTAAGTGGCTTTGCCGAGACGTTTTCGCAATACATCATGGAAGTCGCCCCCGGTGGCGGATCAGATCAGCCCGAAGCCGACGCCAAGGCCGAAGGCGTGTTGTTTGTTGTCCACGGTGGCGCGACCCTGACGGTGAACGGGGAAACGCATACCCTTACCGAGGGGGGCTATGCCTTCCTGCCCCCGTCAACAGACTGGACCCTGCACAACACCACCGACGACATGCTGCGCTTTCACTGGATCCGTAAATCCTACGAGGCCGTGCCGGGCCTGCCCGCCCCCGAGGTGATCATCGCCAATGAAAACGACATCGCCCCCAATGTGATGCCCGACACCAATGGCGCATGGGCGACGACCCGCTTCGTTGAACCGACCGATTTGCGCCACGATATGCATGTGACCATCGTAACCCTGCAACCGGGTGCGGTGATCCCGTTTCTGGAGACGCATGTGATGGAACACGGGCTGTATGTGCTGGAAGGCAAAGCGGCCTATCGGTTGAATGCGGACTGGGTCGAGGTCGAAGCGGGCGACTACATGTGGCTACGCGCGTTCTGCCCGCAGGCTTGTTATGCAGGTGGCCCCGGCCCGTTCCGGTATTTGCTTTATAAGGACGTGAACCGCCACATGGCGCTGCCGCCGCGCGGTTAAGTCACTTCGCCGCCAATCGCCAAAGTCAGACGTTGCGCCGCAGCGATCACATGCGCGCCAAGGGCTGCAACATCATCGGGGCCGACACGGCTGATCGGCCCTGACACGGAAATGCCGGCCACCGCTTCTTGGTTCATGTCGAACACGGGCGCGGCGATGCAGCGCATCCCAAGGTTTTTTTCTTCACCGTCAATCGCAAAGCCCCGCGCACGGGTCGCTGCCAGATCGCCGCGCAACGCGTCAGGATCCGTGATTGTATGGGGCGTGAATTGTTCCATTTTCGCGGTCAATGCGCGCGCCAATCGCCCGCCCTCCATATCCGCCAACAGCGCTTTGCCGATGCCGGATGCATGCATCGGTGACAGCGTGCCCGGCGGAAAAAACGCGCGGATGGTTTCGTGGGTTTCGACCTGACTGAGGAACAGCACCATGTCGCCTTGGGCCACGCCGATGTTGGCCGTCTCGCCCGTGATCTCCATCAATTCGCGCAGGATCGGGCGGGCGCGTTCGACGAGACTGGTGCGGCGCAGGAACCGTGCGCCGATCACAAAGGCACGCGCACCGATGTGCCAGACCTGTGTGCTGGGATCGAATTCCACCAACCCACGCCCTTCAAGCGTCACCAGAATCCGGTAAACCGTGGCTGGCGACTGGCCCATTTCATCGGCCAAGGTGCTGAGAGCCTTACCTTGGCCCTCGCTCAGATATTCAAACACTTCCATCGCACGATCCAACGATTTGATCGTGTTCTGGGCGGTCTTGTCGTCCCAGTCACGCGGACGACCACGGGCGCGGCGCGGTCCCGATTTTGGATTGCCCTCTGATGCCATGACCTACCCTTTTTAAGAATTGAAAATTGAATTCACATTATGAAAAAATCAACGTGCTGACATTATTGCATTTTTTGTTAGTTTGTGAAAGTGAAAAACAATTTCAAAAAAGTTTCCCTGATCACCCCCTTCCTCTAGTGTCATCTCAGCCGCAGTAAAGGAGACCGTCATGAGCTTTCAGAACCCAGTGTTTATTCCCGGGCCCACCAACATGCCCGAGGCGATCCGTCAGGCCTGCTATATGCCGACGATCGACCACCGTTCGCCGCTGTTTGGTAAAATCCTGCACCCCGTTCTGGATGGTGTGCGCAAGGTTTTGAAATCCAAGGACGCGCATATCTTTGTCTTTCCATCGACGGGCACCGGTGGCTGGGAAACAGCGCTGTCCAACTGCCTAGACGCTGGCGACAAGGTTCTGGCCGCACGCAACGGCATGTTCTCGCACCGCTGGATCGACATGTGCCAGCGCCACGGATTGGACGTGCAGGTTGTTGAAACCACTTGGGGTCACGGGTTGCCCGCCGCTGAATACGAAACGATCCTGAAAGCTGACAAGAACCACGACATCAAGGTCGTGTTGGCGACACACAACGAAACCGCGACTGGTGTGAAATCCGATATTGCCGCCGTTCGCCGCGCTTTGGACGCCGCTAACCACCCTGCCATGCTGTTTGTTGACGGTGTGTCGTCGATCGGTTCGATGGATTTCCGCATGGATGAATGGGGCGTGGACGTTGCCGTTACGGGGTCGCAAAAAGGGTTCATGTTGCCCGCAGGGCTGGCCATCGTCGGCTTTTCCGACAAAGCCATGGCCGCGACCGAAACCGCGACCCTGCCGCGCACGTTCTTTGACGTGAAAGACATGCAAAAGGGATACGACAATAATGCGTTTCCCTACACGCCCCCCGTTGGCCTGATGAACGGGTTGAAACTGGCGCTGGAAATGATTGAGGATGAGGGTCTTGATAACGTCTTTGCCCGTCATACCCGCATCGCCACTGGCGTGCGTCACGCGGTTAAGGCATGGGGCCTTGAGTTGTGCGCGGCCTCGCCTGATGTCTATTCCGACACCGTGTCGGCGATCAAAACCCCTGAAGGGTTCAACGCCACTGATATCGTGACTGTCGCCGCTGAAAAATATGGCATGGCGTTTGGTGTCGGCCTTGGCGAAGTGGCAGGCAAAGTATTCCGCATCGGCCACCTTGGTAGCCTGACGGACGCGATGATGTTGTCGGGTCTGAGCGTTGCTGAAATGGTCATGGTCGACCTTGGATTGGACGTGAAGTTAGGATCTGGTGTCGCAGCGGCACAAGAATTCTATCGTCACGGTTCCTAGGCCCGAAGGACTAAAGCAAATGTATATCCCCACCTATCAAGACATGCTTGAGGCACACGAACGCATCAAGCCGTATATCCGCCGCACGCCGGTCATGACCTCGGCCTACTTGAACGAACTGACGGGCGCAGAGTTGTTTTTCAAGTGCGAGAACTTTCAGACACCGGGCGCTTTCAAAGTGCGCGGGGCCAGCAATGCGGTGTTCGGCCTAAGTGATGAAAAGGCCAAACTGGGTGTGGCAACACACTCGTCCGGCAACCACGCGTCATGCCTAAGCTATGCAGCCAGCCGCCGTGGCATTCCGTGCAACGTGGTCATGCCGCGCACGGCCCCGCAGGCCAAGAAAGACACCGTTGCGCGCTATGGCGGGGTGGTCACCGAATGCGAGCCGTCGACCACATCGCGCGAGGAAACATTCGCCAAAGTGCAGGCCGCATCAGGCGGCGATTTTGTGCATCCCTACAACGATCCGCGCGTGATTGCGGGTCAGGGCACCTGCGCGCGCGAATTTATGGAACAGACCGACGGGCTAGATATCGTCGTCGCGCCAATCGGTGGTGGCGGGATGATTTCGGGCACCTGCCTGACGCTGTCAAATCAAGCGCCCGAGGTGCAGATCATTGCCGCCGAACCAGAACAGGCCGACGATGCATATCGCAGCTTCAAAGCTGGCTATATCATCGCCGATGACGCCCCCAAGACCATTGCCGATGGGTTGTTGGTGCCGCTCAAAGATCTGACTTGGCATTTCGTTTCCAACCATGTGACGGACATCCTCACGGCCTCGGAAGACGAGATCATCGACGCGATGAAATTGACGTGGAAGCATCTGCGGATCGTCATGGAAGCCAGCAGCGCGGTGCCGCTCGCGACCATTCTCAAGAATAAAGAACGGTTCGCTGGCAAGCGGGTCGGGATCATCATCACTGGCGGGAATGTCGATCTTGACCTTCTGCCTTGGCTCAAGTGAAGGAAAACCAAGACATGAACACGCACCCAAATTTTGAAGACTTCGAAGTCGGCTATGACATCCCCGCCAAGCCCGGCATGGACGAGGCCGATATCCAAACGCCTTGCCTGATCCTTGATCTGGACGCGCTTGAGCGCAACATCAAGAAGATGGGCGACTACGCAAAATCCCATGGGATGCGTCACCGCGTTCACGGCAAGATGCACAAATCTGTCGACGTTGCCCTGCTGCAGCAAACCCTTGGTGGGTCGTGCGGCGTTTGCTGCCAAAAGGTATCGGAAGCCGAAGTGTTCGCGCGCGGCGGCATCAAGGACGTGATGGTATCCAACCAAGTCACCGCGCCCGCCAAGATCGACCGTCTGGCCCGCATGCCCAAGCTGGGCGCGCGCGTGTTGTGCTGTGTGGATGATCCCGCCAACGTCGCCGACCTGTCGGCAGCTGCCGTCAAGCACGGCACGCAGATTGAATGTCTGGTCGAGATCGATTGTGGTGCGGGTCGTTGCGGCGTGACCACCACGCAGGACGTCGTGAATATCGCCAAGCTGATCGACGCGGCAGAAGGCCTCAAGTTTGCGGGCATCCAAGCCTATCAGGGCGCGATGCAGCACCTTGACAGCTACGCTGACCGCAAAGGCAAAACAGCCATCGCAATCGGCATGGTCGAAGACGCAATTACCGGTCTGAAATCTGTTGGTCTTGCGTGTGATATCGTTGGCGGTGGCGGCACAGGGTCGTATTACTTCGAAAGCAACTCTGGCGCGTTCAACGAACTCCAGTGCGGGTCATATGCCTTCATGGATGCCGACTATGGCCGTATCCTCGACAAAGACGGCGAGCGCATCGACCAGGGAGAATGGGAGAATGCGTTGTTCATCCTGACCACCGTCATGTCACACGCCAAGGCCGACAAGGCGATCGTTGATGCAGGCCTCAAGGCGCAGTCAGTCGATAGTGGCTTACCAACTGTTTATGGCCGCGACGATGTCCAATACGTCAAATGTTCCGACGAACATGGCGTTGTTGCAGACCCGAACGGCGTGCTGAAAGTGAACGACACGCTCAAGCTGGTTCCCGGTCACTGCGACCCAACCTGCAACGTGCACGACTGGTATGTGGGCGTGCGTAACGGCAAGGTTGAAACCGTTTGGCCCGTGTCGGCCCGCGGCAAGGCTTACTAAGGTTCAAGGGCGTTTGGCAGGGAGGCCAGACGAAGACGTTCGCGTGCGGTGGCCATCCCTTTGGTATGCACGTGAACGCACGAAATTTGACAGGAGAACACTATGCTGATCGTCCCCGAACGCGAAATCGCCGACCTGCTGACCCGCGACGCATCCTTTGATGCTGTTGAAAAGGTCTTTGCCGCAATGGCCGCAGGTGACGCCTATAATTTCCCCGTGATCCGCGAGGCGATTGGCCACGAGGACGCGCTTTATGGCTTCAAAGGCGGGTTTGACGGCAAGGGCATGACGCTTGGCCTTAAGGCCGGCGGTTACTGGCCCAACAATCTGGAAAAGCGCGGATTGATCAATCACCAGTCCACGGTTTTCCTGTTCGATCCTGATACGGGCAAGGTCGCGGCCATGGTCGGCGGCAACTTCCTGACCGCCCTGCGCACCGCTGCTGCATCTTCTGTGTCGATTAAACATCTGGCCCGCAAGGACGCCAAGGTGATGGGCATGATCGGCGCGGGCCATCAGGCGACGTTCCAGTTGCGTGCGGCATTAGAACAGC
>JBLHNX010000139.1:0-7096 GCA_047622125.1 Paracoccaceae bacterium
TGCTTTGTGTTTGACGGGCGTGTGTCGGTTGATCACGGGTTGGCCGAGGGGCCGCATATCTTGTGCCATGCCTGTCGCCGTCCGCTGCTGCCCGAAGACCGCTTGCGCCCCGAGTTTGAACAGGGGGTGTCATGTCATCAATGCGCGCATGACACGACGGATGAACGCAAGGCGGCTTTCCGCGAGCGGCAAAGGCAAATGGCGCTCGCCGAGCAGCGGGGCGAACGCCATATTGGGCCCGCCTAAACGGTGGGCTTTTCGGTATTCGCTGCGTTTTTCGGCGTAAAGTTGCGGTAGAAATCATCGACTCCTACGCGTTTCAAGAAAGTCAGGCCAAGTCGCGACGCGCATTCTCTGACTTGGTCGATGTTATCCTCAAAGGTTTCGACTTGAATGAAGACCTTGTTGTTTTTGATAAGATTGGTCATCCCGTTCAACACTTGTAGTTCTGCCCCTTCCACATCAATTTTGCAGAATATAGTCCGGTTCTTGAAGCCGATCTCATTGTCAATCGGCTGGCACGGGACGCAAAACCCATCTGATTTGTCAAAATCTGCGCGCCCTGCATGCCCACGGTTTCCGCCCTTTATGGTTTCACTTCGGCGAAACTGCATTGTCCCCACGTGGTCAGACGCCGCAAATTCGTGAACATGGACTGCGGATTGCAAGTTGTTCAGGAATAGCTGCGTATATAATTGCGCTCGGTTGCGCGGGTCCGGTTCAAAAAAGTGAACTTCGGAAATACCGCTTTGGTGCGCCTTAAGGCCATATAGCCCCCAATAGGCACCGATATCCAAAAAGATGCTGGATGTGTGATCAGGTTCACCAAGGATCGCGCTCGTCATTGTGTCGAGCTGATCTTTTTCCCAATACCCGCTATTTAAAAAGTGAAAATCAACGAGGCTGCTTGGGTCCAGCAGGAGGTCGAGCCCCTGACAGCTAACGAGTTTGAAGTGTTTGCTGCTCGGGGCGGCGGCACGCGTGAACAGTCGTGCGATGCGCCGTCGGTTCTTGGAGACCTCCTGCCGTAGCCGACTTTTGCGATCTGGCGCATGGAGGAGCTGCAAGAATATGTTGCCGCGCATCGCCTTTTTGAGGGGCCCATTCAGAATTTTGGAAGCCCTTATCGAAACACGATCAGAAATCCAGATTTTCGACGTTCAGCGCATTTTGCTGGATGAACTCGCGCCGTGGTTCAACGACATCACCCATAAGTTTGGTGAATAGGTCATCGGCCTCGGCTACGTCATCGACTTTGACTTGCAAAAGCGTGCGTGCATCGGGATCAAGCGTGGTTTCCCAAAGCTGTTCGGGGTTCATTTCGCCCAGGCCCTTGTAGCGTTGCAGGGTCAAGCCGCGTTCGCCTTCTTCAAGGATCGCCCCAAACAGATCGAGCGGACCGTGGATCGCCTGACCGCGGTCTTTGCGCACAAGGCTGGCGGGTTTTTCGTACACCTCTTGGAGGGATTTCGTGAAGCTGCCAGTCTTGCGGGATTCGCCTCCGCGCAGGATCGGACCATCAAGTGTACGTACTTCTTCTACGCCGCGCAGGATGCGGGCCAGACGGATGCCTTTGTCTTGGGTGATGCGGCCCTGCCAGCCCTTTTCATATTCCTGCGCAATCGCGTCGAGACGCGCGGCAACTTTGTTGGCCACGCCTTGCAGGTCAGCGTCCACAGCGCCGGGAACAAAGGCCCCCGCAATGGCGGCCTGTTCAAGGATGTGGCGCGGGTAATGGGTTGGGAATGCATCAAGGACGCGCTTGAGTTGGCGCGCTTCTTCGACAACACGCACAAGGTCTTGACCGGACATATCCGCGCCGTTGCCGAGTTTCAGAATCGCGCCTTCAGTGCCTTGATGGATGAGGTAATCGTCCATTTCGGACTGATCCTTAAGATAGACCTCGGACTTGCCACGCGACACTTTGTAAAGCGGCGGCTGGGCGATATACAGGTATCCGCCTTCGATCAGTTGCGGCATCTGGCGGAAGAAGAACGTCAGCAACAGCGTGCGGATATGCGCGCCGTCGACGTCAGCGTCCGTCATGATGATGACCTTGTGGTAGCGCAGTTTGTCGATGTTGAATTCGTCACGACCAATACCCGTGCCCAACGCCATGACAAGGTTGCCGATTTCTTGAGAATTCAGCATCCGGTCAAAACGCGCGCGTTCGACGTTCAAGATCTTACCTTTGAGGGGCAGAATGGCCTGCGTGCCTCGGTCACGGCCTGTTTGGGCGGACCCGCCAGCGCTGTCACCCTCGACCAAAAAGACTTCGGTTTTTGAGGGATCTTTTTCAGAGCAGTCCTTGAGTTTGCCAGCAAGGAAATTCACGTCCATTGCCGTTTTGCGGCGCGTCAGGTCGCGGGCTTTGCGGGCTGCTTCGCGGGCGTGTGCAGCTTCGACGATCTTGCTGACGACAATTTTCGCTATCGCGGGGTTTTCTTCGAACCATTCAGCCAGCTTTTCACCGACGAGGCCTTCGATGGCGGGGCGCACTTCAGAGCTGACCAATTTGTCTTTGGTCTGGCTGCTGAATTTCGGGTCCGGCACTTTGACGGACAAAACGCAGGTCAGGCCTTCACGGGCATCGTCGCCGGTAAAGTTGATCTTTTCTTTTTTGGCGATACCGCTGGATTGGGCGTAATTGTTGATTGTGCGGGTCAGCGCGCCACGGAAACCGGCCATGTGTGTGCCGCCATCGCGCTGTGGGATGTTGTTGGTAAAGGGCAGCACCATTTCGTTATAGCTGTCATTCCACCACATCGCGACTTCGACGCCGATGTCGTCACGTTCGCCGGTGATAAAGATCGGTTCAGGCAGGATGCTGGACTTGGAGCGGTCAAGGTATTTGACGAATTCTTTGACGCCGCCCTCGTAGAACAGTTCAGTACGCTGATGTTCGGCGGGGCGTTCATCGGTGAGGACAATGCGGACACCGGAATTAAGAAACGCAAGTTCGCGCAGGCGCTTTTCCAGCGTGTGAAAATCATAATCGCGATTGGAGAACGTATCGAGGCTGGCAAGGAATCGCACCTCGGTTCCGGTTTGATCGCCGCAGTCACCCACGACCTTGAGGTGATCGACGGTAAAGCCGCCCTCGAACCGTGCGACGTGTTCTTTGCCATTCCGCCAAATGCGCAGTTCAAGATAATCGGACAGCGCGTTCACAACCGACACGCCAACGCCGTGCAAACCGCCAGATACCTTATAGGAGTTGCTGTCGAATTTACCGCCTGCGTGCAGCTGGGTCATGATGACTTCGGCGGCGGAAACGCCTTCTTCCTCGTGGATGCCCACGGGAATACCGCGTCCGTTGTCTGATACAGAAACAGAGCCATCGTCGTGGATTTTAACGTTTACAGCATCGGCGTGACCAGCCAAAGCTTCGTCAATGCCGTTGTCCACGACTTCGTAGACCATATGGTGCAGGCCGGACCCATCATCGGTATCACCGATATACATACCCGGACGCTTGCGAACAGCTTCTAGGCCTTTGAGAACCTTGATAGAATCGGCACCGTATTCTTCTTTGATCTGCTCGTTCTCGGACATGCATTCTTTCCTGCGTATTTTGTCCGGTTTTATACGAGGTTTAGGGGGGGTTGTCACGCGATCCCGCTATATTTTGCGCATTAGGAGAGCGGCGTGAAGGGTTTAGAATTTATGACCCATGAGATCGACCAAAGCGGCCGGATCCCAAGCAGTTTCGGCCATTTGCATAACCATCAGCCCATCGTCGACGCCTGTCGTTACCGCGCCCGTTTTTGCACCGGCTAGCGTAAGATAAGTGAGGGTATTGGGCTGCGTGATAAACCCGCGACCTGCGTAAATCGGGCGATCGCCGAACAGGATCAGGAACTGCGCACGCATCGCCTTTGCCTCGGCGATTGCGGCGGTGATCAGATGCCCCGCGATGCCTTTTCCGCGATGATCGGGATCGGTTGCGACCTCGGCCATACCGGCGATCGGGGTCAGCGTATCGCCAATGCGGATGTCGCGGTAACACAGCGCCATATGGCCGGTGATGGTGTCGTTAAGGCGGGTGACCAGCCGGACGTGGTGGCGCTGCTGATAATAGCTGCGCCCACCAAAGTCGGGGCCGAACGCCTGGGTCAGCAAATCAGCGATCCGGGCCTCGTCTTGCGCTGTCAGGCGGGTTTCCTCAAGGCGATCAATCTGCATTGTCTGTCGGCAGGGTAAGGCTGCCGTCCTCGTGCAAGGGCCAAAACGGGTTCATCGCGACTTCCCAGACATGACCATCCGGGTCGGCGTAGTAGCCGGAATAACCGCCCCAGAAGACCTTTTCGGGTGCCTTGAGGGCAGTCGCGCCCACGGCAAGTGCTGCGCTATAGGCTGCGTCAACCTCGGCCTCGGTCGTGAAGTTCTGCGCGAGGGTCATGGCACCGGTGCCAAGTGCTGCATCTGGTCGGCCCTGATCTTGGGCAAGAGGCCCAAGCCCGAACAGGCCAAGCACCATTCCGTTGAGCTGATAGAACACGACGCCTTCGGTGCGTTCGGTCGACCGCCAGCCAAGTGCATCATAGAACGCCTTGGCGCGGGCCAGATCGACAACACCAAGGGTGATCAGGGTGACACGTTGTGGGGTCATGGTGCGGGCCTTTCATGGACAGCCGAAAGGCCATCGGTTTCTGTGACTTCGACATATTGCGCGCCGTCGCCCAGTTCGGCAAATAATTCAGGGCCCGTGCCTGTCATCCAAGCCTGCGCACCAAGGGCCACGATTTCATCATAAAGGGCCGCGCGGCGGGTTGCATCGAGGTGGGCGGCGACCTCGTCTAGCAGCAGAATTGGCGGCGCGCCAAAATCTTGCGCAAGCGCGCGGGCATTGGCGAGGATCAGCGAGATCAGCAGCGCCTTTTGCTCGCCTGTAGAGCAATCCTTGGCGGGCACACCTTTGGCAGCGAACGTCGCGTCCAGATCGGCACGGTGCGGGCCCGACAGGGTGCGCCCGGCAGCAAGGTCTCGCAAGCGCCCCTCACTGAAAGTGGCGCGCAGGGCGTCTGCATCTTCGGGCGCGTCGCAGGCGGGGTCTGGATGGGTCAAAGCGAGTGTGGCGGTGGGAAAAACCGTCTGCGCGGCCTCTTGTGCGTCGGACAGCGCCACGAGCGTCGTTTGGCGGTTGATGTGAATTTGCGCGCCCGCCTCGGCCATCTGGTTTTCCAGCGCGGCATACCAATGGGCGTCGCGGACCATGTCCTTGAGAAGGCGATTACGTTCGCGCATGGCTCTCTCGTAGGTCAGCACGGCTTCGGCGTGGCGCGGCTCGAAACTCAGGGTGGCGCGGTCAAGGAAACGGCGGCGGCCCTCGGCCCCTTCGATCCACAGGCGGTCCATCGCGGGGATCAGCCAAAGGATGCGGCCGATGCGGCCCAGCGCGAGTTGCGCGGCTGTTTTGCTGTCGATTTTGACGCTACGACTCGCGCCGGCCTCGGCGCTGGTTTCAATGTCATGCGTTTGGTGCAAGGAATGCAGCACACCGCTGACTTTCCAGCCAAGGGATTCAGGGCGGCGGGCAATGTCATCGACACCAGCACGGCGCAATCCGCGACCCGGCGACATCATGGAAATCGCTTCGAGGATGTTGGTTTTTCCCGCACCGTTCGCGCCATAGATTGCCACGGGGCGACCGTCCGCAGAAAGGCGCGCGCGTTTGTGCGAGCGGAAATGTGATAGCGTCAGATCAGACAGAAAGAGGGCCGACATCAGTGGCCCTCGATCACAATGATATCAGTGACGTGTCGCGTCACACGCGCATCGGCATGACCACATAGATAGCGCTTGTATCGTTGCCTTCGCGCATCAGGGTCGGGTCGCCGGAGGAGTTGAACATGAACACGGCGTTTTCGCGATCCACTTGGCTTGCGATCTCAAGCAGGTATTTCGCGTTAAATCCAATTTCCAGACGTTCGTCATTATAGGCCACGGCAAGTTCTTCTTCAGCTGCACCGCTATCAGGCGCGTTAACCGACAGCACAAGGCGGTCCTCGTCGAGCGACAACTTTACCGCGCGCGAGCGTTCGGATGACACGGTCGCAACACGATCCACGGCCCTAGCAAATTCGGCTGCGTCCACTTCCATTTTGCGGGTATTCCCTTGCGGAATGACGCGGGTGTAATCGGGGAACGTCCCGTCGATTACCTTGGATGTGAGGGTGATGTCAGGGGTCGCAAAACGCACTTTGGTTTCACTGACGGACACCGCGATCTTCATGTCATCGTCGTCCAGCAGCTTGCGCATTTCGCCGACGGTTTTACGCGGCACAATCACACCAGCCATGCCTTCAGCCCCTTCGGGCAGGTCGGCGTCGATGCGGGCAAGACGGTGACCATCGGTGGCGACGCAACGCAGCACTTTGCCGCCATCGGAATCAGCCACATGCATGTAGACGCCGTTCAAGTAATAGCGGGTTTCTTCTGTGCTAATCGCGAATTTCGATTTGTCGAACAAGCGGCGCAACACGGGCGCAGGGCAAGAGAAGTTCGTCGTGTAATCCGAGGACGCCATGACGGGAAAGTCTTCTTTGGGCAGGGTCGCGAGGCTGAAATTTGAACGGCCCGCTTGGATCGTCAGACGACCAGATGCGCCGTCTTCTGTCAGTGTCACAAGCGCGCCATCGGGCAGCTTGCGCACAATTTCATTCAGGGTCACAGCGCTTACGGTGGTGGACCCGGCGCGTTCAACCTGTGCCGGGGCCTTGTCGACCACCTCTATATCCAGATCGGTGGCGCGGAATTGGACAGTATCGCCCTCTGCTTCGATCAAAACATTGGCGAGGATCGGGATCGTGTTACGGCGCTCGACCACAGATTGGGCCTGTGCCACGGCCTTGAGAAGCGCGCCGCGCTCGATGCTAAGTTTCATATCCCATGCTCCGCATTTATTCCGGGCTGACAGATGCCGGAGGGGAAAACTACCTGTTTTCCCCTCCGGCTCAAGTCAATTCTACTATTTCAGACTGTCCGTTACCGCAAAGCCAGCGTCAAGCGCTGCTTACGCCTCAAGGGCGCGGCGCAGCATTTCTATATCATCTGCGATCTGACTGTCCGTCATTTGCAACTCTTGGATGCGTTT
>JBLHNX010000140.1:0-7094 GCA_047622125.1 Paracoccaceae bacterium
AACTGTCATGGGGTTTTCCGATTTCGTCGCTGAACATCAGCCCGACCTGATCGTCGTTCACGGTGACCGGATCGAGGCGCTTGCCTGCGCTCTTGTCGCCGCGACAAACTACATCCGCTCCGCTCATGTCGAGGGCGGCGAAGTGTCTGGCACAATCGACGAAGTGTTCCGCCACTGTAACACCAAGCTGGCCGCGCATCATTTCGTGAGCTCCGACGATGCCGCCCGCCGCGTCATGGCCTTGGGCGAACCGCGTGAAGCGATTCACGTCATCGGCTCGCCCGAGCTTGATTTTCACTCGGCCCCGTCCGGCGTCAGCATGGACGATGTGCGCGCCCGTTATGAAATTCCGGCTGGTGAATTTGGCATCTGCGTCTTTCACCCCGTGACCAGCGAAGCCGCCAGCATGGGTCAGCAGGCCCACGATCTCTTTGGCGCGCTTGATACATCAGGGCGCAGTTTTGTTGTGATTGCCCCGAATAATGATCCGGGCAGCGAAGACATTTTTACTGCGCTCAATGGCCTGCCCAGCGAAAAGTTTCGCATCATCCCGTCAATGCGGTTCGCGCATTTTTCTGAACTAATGAAGAACGCCGCCTGCATGGTTGGCAATTCCAGCGCGGGCGTGCGCGAAGCGCCGTTCTTGGGCATTCCCAGCCTTGATATCGGCACACGCCAAACCAACCGCGCCAACGCACCGTCTTTGTTCACCGCGCGCGCATCCGACACCACGACCATCGCCGCATTCCTGACCGACGAATGGGGAAAATCCTATCAGCGCCACACCGCATTCGGCAGTGGCAGCGCGGCCCAGCGATTCCTTGAAGTCCTGCAAGACGATGGGTTCTGGTCCGCGTCGATGCAAAAGCGTTTCCATGACCATACCGGCTAGGGCATCAACGGGCCTCGGGTTGCGCATCTATTTGGCGCTGACCACTTTGATCGGGCCACTGGCTGCACCTATCCTGCGCGCCCGCCTGAAACGCGGCAAGGAAGATCCCGCGCGCTGGCGTGAAAAGCTGGGTGAAGCAGCCGCACCGCGCCCGGATGGCACACTGATCTGGCTGCACGCCGTTGGCTTGGGCGAAGTCATGGCCCTGCGCGGGTTGATCGCCGCCCTGCACGACGCGCGCCCCGATCTATCGTTCCTTGTGACCTCGACCGCGCGATCAAGCGGCGGGGTTTTTGGCAGCAATCTGCCACCGCGCACCGTGCACCAGTTCTTGCCGCTTGATCTGGCGGGGCCAGTCACACGGTTTCTGGATCACTGGCGCGCCGACCTGGCGGTCTGGAGCGAACAAGACCTTTGGCCGCAACTTGTTCACCAAACCCACGCCCGCGCGATCCCACTGGCCCTGATCAACGCCCGCATGGGCGTGGCAGCCCATGCCAAACGCAAACGGATGCGCGGTGTGTTCCGCGATACCTACGCGCGCTTTGCCTATTTGGCGGCGCAAGACGACACCACCGCAGGCCATATCCGCGACCTCGCGCCGGATGCGCAGATCAGCGTGCTTGGCTCTCTGAAATCCGGCGGGACCCCTTTGCCCGACAATCCGTCCGTGCGCGCAAACTTGGCCCGCCACCTTGGCGCGCGCGCCCTGTGGTGTGCGGCATCAACCCACGCGGCAGACGAAGCCGTCGTGCTTGCGGCGCAAGCAGCACAGCACCGCGGCGATCCCGCGTCGCTACTGA
Organism: Paracoccaceae bacterium; assembly: GCA_047622125.1. Taxonomy (GTDB): domain Bacteria; phylum Pseudomonadota; class Alphaproteobacteria; order Rhodobacterales; family Rhodobacteraceae; genus SW4. Next base: position 1,696 of record JBLHNX010000140.1, read on the forward strand.
TCCTTGTGCCGCGTGATCCCGATAGGCGCGATGCGATCGCCACCGCCTGCACCGCCAATGGCCTGCCCTTTGCGGTCCGCTCGCAAGGCGCTCTGCCCCGGCCTGCCGATGCCGTCTATATTGCTGACACGTTCGGCGAGCTGGGCCTGTGGTATCGGGTGTGTCCAGTTACTTTGATCGGCGGATCGTTTGGTCAGGTGCAAGGCCACAATCCGTGGGAAGCAGCACAGCTTGACTGCGCCATCCTGCATGGTCCCAATACCGCTAATTTCGCCGCCGACTACGCCGCGTTAGACAACGCAGACGCCGCATTACTGGTGCCGGACGCCGCGGCGCTGACCCATGCGCTTGGCCAAACAGATCTGTCCGGCATGGCCGCCCGCGCGCGTGCATTTCAGGCAAATAGCGCCGGAAGCGTGGCCCAGACCTGTGCTGCACTACTATCGCTACTGGGGAACAAATGACAAATTTCCCCACGCCTAAAATACGCCTGTTCTTGCTGGGCTATGCCGTTGTCTGGGCGCTCGGCCTGCCGTTCATCCTGATCTACCTGTGGCACCGGGCGCGCCGCGATCCTGACTACAAAGCGCACTTGGGCGAACGCTTTGGCAGTTACCCAACAACATTGCGCGATGCGATCTGGGTTCACGCGGTCTCACTGGGCGAATTGCGATCCGGCGCGCAGTTGATTCGTGCGTTGCTTGCCCAGGGCGACACCGTCGTGATCACCTGTTTTACCCCAGCCGGACGCCGCGAAGGCCATTCGCAATTCAGCACGGAAATTGCTGCGGGAACCGTTGCCGTGGTTTGGGTGCCGTTTGAATTCGACTGGTGCTACAGGCGTTTCTTTCGTGCCTTCACCCCGCGCTATGGGCTTGTTCTTGAAGTTGAAATCTGGCCACGTATGATTGCGGCCTGCCATCGTGCGGGCGTGCCGCTAATGCTTTGCAATGCGCAATACACCGCCAAAAGCGTCGCACGTGACGCCAAGCGCACGCCGATCCTTGGGCAGATGATGCAGGGGTTCACAGGCGGGCTTGTCAAATCGCAATTGCAGGCCACGCGGTATCGTAACGTCGGGCTGACCAACCTTGCGATCACAGGCGAGCTGCGTTTTGATCAGGCGATTCCGTCGGACCAGCCCCGTGCCGGGGTCGCCGCGCGCACATGGCTAAAGGCCGACAAACGCCCGACCATCGCCATCGCAAGTGCGGTCGAGGGCGAGGATGATCTGTTCATCGCTACGATCCTCGCCATGCGAAAAAGCGACCCGTTGTTTATCTATGTGCCGCGCGCGCCCGAAAGGTTTGATGACGTCGCTGACTTGCTGGCCGCTGCGGGGCTGCGCGTGGCGCGGCGTTCGGATTTGTTTGATGCTGGTTTGACCCCAATGGGTATGGCCCCCGACATTGACGTGCTTTTGGGCGATTCACTGGGCGAGATGTATGCCTATCTGGCAATGGCCGACCGCGTGGTCGTGGGTGGTGGCTTCCTGCCACAGGGATCGCACAATATCTCTGAACCGCTGGCGATGGGTAAACCCACCATCGTCGGGCCGCACATCTGGACAATCGAATATCCAGCTGCCGAGGCGATTGCCGCAGGCGCAATCAAACAGGTCGGCGATGGGAATGAACTGGTGGTCGCCCTTAATGGGCCAACCCCCGACAGCGCCGAAATCGCCGCGTTCTTTGCAGACCATTCCGGCGCCGTTGAAAAAACCCTCGCCGCGATTCCGCGTCTACTTGCGGCCGCAGACAACGCTAGGCCCTAGCCTTTTCTCCGGCGTCGATCTGCGCCTGCATCAGAAACTCGACAATCCGCCAATCAAACGGAGTGTCGATATCGTGGCATCGTTCGGGCGACAGAACATAAGGGATGACGCGCCCGTCATAGAGCCCTTCAGCGCGGCGCAAATACTCAGGTGCTACCACATAGACAACGCCGACATGTTCATAGACCACCGGGGCCTGCTGGCGCGCCAAAACCCGCCCCGCAAGCGGCTTGGACACATGCAACGCACCCGTATCGTCGGGTTCGACAAGATTGAAATAGGGGTTCTTGCGTGCCTCGCAACACGACATCACCATGTCAGGTGACTGCGCAAAAAACAGATCTAAGGCATTGTCGATATCGCTGTCGTGACGCAGCGGCGACGTGCAATCAAGATCGAGAAACGCATCGACGGGCCCCACGATCGCCTCGGCTGCTGCAAGGGCATGCTGCCAAACGCCCCATTTGCCCGCACTGTCGGTCGCAAGTTCCGTAGGACGCAGGCCAATATCCAGTGCCCCCCGTTTCAACGCGTGTTCATAAATCTCGGCGTCGTCCGTTGAGACCACGACCGCATCAACCCGCGCGCTTTCAAACAACTGATCCAACGACCAGTCAATCAGCGGCTTGCCACAAAGGTCGCGAAAGTTCTTACGCGGCACGCCCTTTGAACCGCCACGGGCTCCTATTTCCCCAAGGATCATGCGTCATCTCCTGTCATGTTGCGCCGATCACACCCACGGTCACGCCTGAGCTGCCTTGGATGCTATCTTCCAGTCTTTTCCCGCGCGCCAAAGTGCAAAGGAGTCAGTAACCGCATCGCTATCATAAGCCGCCGCGGCCCAGTCTTCAAAGCTGACCCCGGTCGCATCACGCGCGGCAATGTAAACCCGAAACACATGATCCAGCACGCCAGCCTTTGAACGCTTAAAGTGAACGTGGCGCCAATGAAGTTGCTCCATCGCTTCTTCGACAGGGCGGCCCTTGATCATGATCAGGTAAAGGGCCGCAGCCATCCCCGTGCGGTCAGCCCCCGACTTGCAGTGAAATACAAACGGCTGCTCGGCACTTAGAAAGGCGGTCTTGAGGTTTGCAAACGCGTCCTTGCGCGGGGCCATCCGCGACCCGAACCCACCCGCATAAATCAGGTTCAGACCAAGGGCAGCGCAAGCCTCTTCCTCAATCAGCATCGGGCTTTTCTTCAAGTTACCACGCAGCGAAATAACCGACCTGATCCCCATCTCTTTGAAGTGTTTCAGGCGCGCTGGTGACGGGTGGTTGGAGCGCCAAACACCCGGTGCAATTTCATGCAGGTTCCACCACCAATGGCGAATAACCGCATGGTCAATCAATTGAAAATGCCACCACGCGGCGCGGCGCCCCTTGGGCGTCGACAAATCATGTCTAGGCTCGCGCTTCTTTGTGGGTTTGGTGGGCTTATCGTTCATCGTGACACCATTAGCCGCGCGCCCGCATGGCCGCAAGTGATGTGCAAAAATGCACCAAACCCCGCCGTTTGCGCCAATTGCAGAGGCGGCTTTGTCGCCCTATCTCCATCCCAACACATCACAGGAGGCACCAATGTCGATCCGCCCAATCCTTGAGACCCGTCATGCTACCCCCACCATGGAAGGTGCGGGCGTTAAACTGCACCGCGCTTTCGGTTTCCAAGACCCGACGGAATTGGACCCGTTCCTGTTGTTTGATGATTTCCGCAACGAACACCCACGCGATTTCGAGCGGGGTTTTCCGTGGCACCCACATCGCGGCATCGAAACCATTACTTATGTCCTGAGCGGCACAGTTGATCACAGCGACAGCCTTGGCAACCAGGGTTCGCTTGGCGCGGGCGATGTGCAATGGATGACTGCCGGATCGGGCATTCTGCATCAAGAAATGCCACACGGAAATACGGCGGGACAAATGCACGGATTTCAACTGTGGGGCAATCTTCCCTCGGCGTTGAAAATGACCGCCCCGCGCTATCAGGACGTGCAAGGCACTGAAATTCCAGAAATTACCGATGATGACGGCACCCATGTCAAAGTCATCACTGGCGAATTCTGGGGCAAGCGCGGCCCCGTCGACGGGGTCGCCGCCGATCCGCAGTACCTTGATATCACCGTGCCCGCTGGTGTGAAAAAGTCCTTCAAGATCGACACGTATCGCCGTGCTTTCGCCTATGTCTTTGAAGGCACGGCCGCCTTTGCAGATGCCAGCAGACCGTCGGGCGTGTTGCTTGAAAAAGAGGTCATGGGCGAGGAAGTGAACATCCGCGACATGTCGGGCGACCGCACCCTGATCCGCTTTGGCACCGGCGACGAAGTCACCGTGCAAGCGGGCGAAAACGGCGTGCGGTTCCTGCTGATTTCGGGCGCACCGATCGAAGAGCCTGTCGCGTGGCATGGCCCGATTGTGATGAACACGCGGGCGGAACTAAAACAGGCCGTGGCCGATCTCAATAACGGAACGTTTATCAAGCCGGTTCACTAAGGCTTTCCTTGGCGCACGGGGCGGCGTATCACGCGGCATGTCACAGAACCCACAAAACCTCCGCCCCGACCTTGCCCCTAAGGCTCGTTTCAATGAACCCAAACGCGACGGCCAGCCGACCATCGGCATGGTCAGCCTTGGCTGTCCAAAGGCACTGGTTGATAGCGAACGCATCCTGACGCGGTTGCGCGCCGAAGGCTATGCGATCAGCCCCGACTATGCGGGCGCGGATGCGGTGATCGTCAACACCTGCGGGTTCCTTGATTCAGCCAAGGCCGAAAGCCTTGATGCCATCGGCGAGGCGCTGGTGGAAAACGGCAAGGTCATCGTCACAGGCTGCTTGGGCGCCGAGCCGGATTATATCCGCGAACATCACCCGAAAATCCTCGCCGTGACAGGGCCGCACCAATACGAACAGGTGCTGGACGCCGTGCATCAGGTCGTCCCGCCCAGCCCCGACCCCTTCATTGATCTGCTGCCCGCGTCAGGCGTGTCACTGACCCCGCGCCACTATAGTTACCTCAAGATTTCCGAGGGCTGTAACCACAAATGCAAGTTCTGCATCATCCCCGATATGCGCGGGCGGCTGGCATCACGCCCTGCCAGGGCGGTGTTGCGCGAGGCGGAAAAGCTGGTGGAAAACGGCGTCAAAGAACTGCTGGTGATCAGCCAAGATACCAGCGCTTACGGCACCGACTGGCCATCTGATCAGCGCCGTGGACTAACTGAACAACCGATCACAACACTCGCGCGCGACCTTGGCAGCCTTGGTGCGTGGGTGCGCCTGCACTACGTCTATCCCTACCCGCACGTGCGCGAAATCATCCCGCTGATGGCGGAGGGGCTGGTCCTGCCTTATCTGGATATCCCGTTCCAGCACGCCCACCCCGAAACCCTGCGCCGCATGGCCCGCCCCGCGCACGCCGAACGCACGCTGGACCGGATCAACGAATGGCGCGGCATCTGCCCTGACATCACCCTGCGCAGCACCTTTATCGTCGGCTACCCCGGCGAAACCGAGGCCGAGTTCCAGCACCTGCTTGACTGGATGGACGAGGCACAACTGGATCGCGTCGGCTGCTTCCAATACGAAAACGTCGCAGGCGCACGCAGCAATGCGCTACCCGATCACG
>JBLHNX010000141.1:0-7085 GCA_047622125.1 Paracoccaceae bacterium
ACACCTTTGAAAAGGTCCGGATCTACGCCAACTCGCACTATGTGACGCCCAAACCGACGATGCAGCAGGCGGTTATCCAGATCAAAAAGGAACTTCGCGTCCGACTGGATCAATTCGTGGCCGAGGGGAAACTGCTTGAGGCGCAACGCCTTGAACAGCGTACGAATTTCGATCTTGAGATGCTTGAGGCGACCGGCGTGTGCAACGGTATCGAGAACTATTCCCGCTATCTGACGGGCCGCGCACCGGGTGAGCCGCCGCCCACATTATTCGAATTTATCCCCGACAACGCGATTGTGTTTGCCGATGAAAGCCATGTGTCCGTGCCGCAAATTGGCGGCATGTATAAGGGCGACTTCCGCCGCAAAATGACGCTGGCCGAACACGGGTTCCGCCTGCCGTCTTGCATGGATAACCGACCCTTGAAATTCGAGGAATGGGACGCCATGCGCCCGCAATCAGTGTTCGTGTCCGCGACGCCGTCCGCGTGGGAGCTGGACCAGTCTGGCGGCGTGTTCGCCGAACAGATTATCCGCCCCACCGGCCTGCTTGACCCAATGATCGAAATTCGCCCAGTCGAGACGCAAGTCGATGATGTTATGGATGAAATCCGGCACGTGACAGCAGCGGGCTATCGCACGTTGGTCACGACACTGACCAAACGCATGGCCGAAGACCTCACGGAATATCTGCATGAAAACGGCATCAAAGTGCGCTACATGCACAGCGATATCGACACGATCGAACGGATCGAAATCCTGCGCGATCTGCGGCTTGGGGCGTTTGATGTGCTGATCGGCATCAACCTGTTGCGTGAAGGTTTGGACATTCCCGAATGCGGGCTTGTCGCCATTCTGGACGCCGACAAAGAAGGCTTCCTGCGCTCTGAAACCTCGCTGATCCAGACGATCGGGCGCGCTGCGCGTAACGTCGATGGCCGCGTGATCATGTATGCAGATCGGGTGACGGGCAGCATGGAACGCGCCCTGGGCGAAACCGACCGCCGCCGCGACAAACAGATCGCCTATAACAAGGAACATGGCATCACCCCGACGACCGTGAAAAAGAACGTCGAGGACATTCTGGCAGGCCTTTATAAAGGCGACGTCGACATGAACCGCGTCACCGCCAAAATCGACAAACCACTTGCCGGCGCAAACCTAAAAGCGGTGCTGGACGGGCTGCGGACAGACATGCGCAAGGCTGCTGAAAACCTTGAGTTCGAGGAGGCCGCGAGGCTACGCGATGAAGTGAAACGGCTTGAGACCGTGGAGCTGACGATTGCCGACGATCCGCTGGCGCGGCAACAGGCGGTGGACAAAGCCGTCGATGACGCGACGAAGATGAGCGGGCGAAGCACGGCTGGGAGGCCGGGGCAGCGCGGTGGTAAATCGCGGTATGGGGGGAAGAAGTGAAACATGTTCTTAGATGAAAAAGAGCACTGGGCCGAGGAACTGAGGACTAGATCAGCGAACGCCAAGCAAGCCCTCGATTCCTTGGGAAAAGAAGATTTGGTAGTTATCGGTGACACATTATTGATTGGTGCATTTATCGGTCGACGGTTGCTAGAAGAAGGACTGCAATCAGAACAACATGTACGAGATGGCAAGAAGCATTTCGCGAGCGACTCAGTTTTGAGGCTTTCAGATTTGGCGAAGAGACAAATACATCTAGGGGGTTGTTGGAAAATCGATCTTAGGTCAGATGAACCGATTCTAGATCTGAATTCAAATGAAACACTCACTTTAGTAAGCCTCTTGAATCAGATCATCCACCTAGGTTCAATTCAACTGTGGAAATCTCCAAGTCGTGAAAACCCATGCTTTTGGGTGGGATCGCCCGAGCATACTAACAGCAAGAAAACTGCCCGCTTCCATCGTGTATATTGGTCGTCCTTCAGTGATTGGCTAGGCGAAATTGCGAGTGCAACTGTTCCGAGTGTTAGCAGTCGCACGTAGGGTGAGGTTTCACCCCACCACCACTGGCGGGATAAATCCTGCCCTACACTTTATGGCGCGTGGCCCTTCTTTCATCCCAAGCGCCTCGCCTTGATCCACTCCGCTCTACCCCTGCTCGCTTTTACGTGGGGGTTTTCGCCTGATCCGGTTTGCACATTTCATCTTTCCACTCCACCCTCAAAACAGCGCCGCTACATCATACATTACCGGCTCGAACCCTTTGCAAAGCGCGCTGATCGCGCGGTTCCTTTCTCGCATTTCCGGTGTGCGCAGCATCGCCTGAAAATCCTCGCGCCGGTCCCATTGGGAATAGTTGGCGATGCGGGTCTGGGCGTCGTTCACATGCAACCCAGCGGCGATAAAGCCCGTCTGTTTGGAGATACAGGCTTCGTAGGCATCGGTCAGCGCCTCAAGCAGGTCCTCGCAGGTGCCCGGCGTGACCTCGAATGTGGTCAGCACCGTTTGACCCGCGTCACCTTTTTTTATCGTCAGCATGGCATTCTCCTATTTCGCCCCAGCCTAGCGCATCACATGCACGGCACAAGGCGCATGGCGCACAACGCGCGCAGCAGTGGAGCCGAGGAAGTAGTCGGAAATGCCGGGCCGATGCGAAGCGATCACGATGCAATCGACGTCATGCTCTTCGGCCCATTCAAGGATCGTGCGGCCAGAATGCCCTTCGATAACCAGCCCTTGGGCGTTTTCCAACAACGCTGCTTTTTCGGTCAGATCACGGGACAATGCCACACGGGTCTCATCACGAAACCCAGCTGGCATATAGGACATGGCATAGGACGGCACTTCGTCCATCACATGCAAAAGCGTGATTTTCCCGCCTTTTGCGCGTAGGACTTGGGCAAGTTCAATCGCCTCCTGCGGCTTGTGATCAGCATCGTAGGCGACGGGGACAAGAATATTGCGATACATAAGGATTCCCTCCGGTTATTGCGTCATGATATGCGAGAAAACAAACAAGCGGTTTGATCTGCGTCATGTGCCCTTTTCACTGGGCAGCAATTGGCCCACCTTTGTCCACATGAAAACCGGATTGATCCTTGGGGCGGCCGTTTGGGCGACCGGCCCTTCGCCGACGTTGCGACGACGCACCATGCGCGCGGCGCAGCTGTTTCATGACGGCGCGGTGGCGGATTTGATATGCTGTGGTGGCCTTGGCAAACACCCCCCAACCGAGGCGGCGATGATGCGTGGCATCCTGATTGATGCCGGTGTCCCGAGCCATGCAATCACGATCGAGGACCTCTCGACGACGACAGCTGAAAACATCGCCTTTGCCTTGCCGCTGCTGGAAACGCGACATGTGGTCATCGTGACAGACTGGTATCATGGGCCACGCGCGCGGCTTGTGGCACGTCGCCTAGGGTTATCGGCTCGGTCCGTCGCACCATCCCTGCGCGGGGCCAAGCCTTTGGCCCAGATCAAAGCGACCTTGCGTGAAATTCCCGCCTATATCGCCTATGTATTGCGCCTGCGGGGGTCGTGAAACGGGGCACCCGCATGGCACCCCGTTTCCTGTGTTGTCGCTCTAAATTGGGCTATCCATCCGCACGCAACACCTTACTTTTCCCTTAACCGGCGCCTTCCAAATTACCCGAAACTGCGTCTTATCAACGCTATATGCAGGCAAAATATAGGGCGCATCATAGACCGCGGCGTTGCTTGCATCAGAGACCTGCCCGTCGGGCACGCAGCCCTCGATTATGCGCGCCCAGCCCCCGAATGGCAGGTGCGGCTGCGTGTCCACGATCCATGTCTGATCCGCGGTGGCCTGTTCATGCAGGACACTTAGCGGGTTGATCGTTTCGTCACGAACCCCGTGAAAAGAGTTGGCGCTGAAAACCACGTTACGCATCCGGTTGAAGTCCAGATCGGCATAGGTCGTATCCACGCTTTCGATCCGATCAATAAACCCGTTGATCGACCGAAACACATTGCCGACAACAGACAACCCGTGAATGAAATGCCCGACTCCGTACGGCTTGATCACGATCCAATTGAACCAGTCGGCGACGTCGATGTTCATAAAGATATTGCCCGTGACCGACAGCCCACCAAACGAGAATTGCGCACCAAGAGCAGGGGTCGCATCGTGCTCGTTGGTCCATTCGATGAAGTTGTTATCGATGTAATTGCCCGCAATCGTCGACGCCACATTGGGCGTGGTAAAGACAATACCACCTTTACGCACACCGTCAGGTTGGCCGTCGCCATGGAACCAGTGATTGCCCGTGATCAACGCGCCCGAGCCGCTAAGCACGCAAAAATGCTCGAACAAAACAACACGATTGTCGCGAATTTTGACGTCATTGGCGTTGACGTTGAACGCAAGGGTTGTTCGTTCGCTAACCAGCAAACTCTGCTCGTTTGACAGAAATTGGCAGCGATCAATCATCATCCCCTGGCAGCCCTTGCCAATCGAGGTGATGCCGCGATCCTTGGGCTTGGTCATAAAGCAGTCACGCAAATGGAACGTCAGGCCTTGCGGTGCCAGCATTATGCCGCTGGAGATGCCGTCGCACTGGAATTCGATGTCGTCCAGAACCAGCTGGCTCAGGGCGTCATAGCCGCTGAAATCCAGCAGGTATTTGAAGCGGGTAAAGGTAAAACTTTGCGTCCCTTCGGCATCAAACAGCGGGTTGGAAATCGTGATGGTCTGCGCGCCGACATTGACATCTTTGACATAGATTTCGCGGCCCACGCCATTGCCCGTCACCAGCGACCCCTTGGCGATATTGGCAACATTGATGACACCCGTCAGAGTCGTCGCCGAACTGGCAGAATAAGTCGCCTGTGACGTCACAACATCGTCGTCCCACGCGGGATTGGCGTTGGCATGGATCTGGCCGTTACGAATAACACGGCGGATCGCAAAGGCCGTTTTCGTGCCCTCGGCTGCGAACATATCAATCGGGCCGTTCAGACCAATGCGGCGTCCCCCCAGATCAAGGCTTTCATGATCCGTGTAGTTTAGCAGCGCTTGATAGGCCTTGCGGAATGCTTCTTCTTCATCACCAAAGGCATCCAGATAGGTGGCAAAATCAAAGTTTTTCTGAAAGATAAGCCGCTTGTCCGCGGGCATCGTCACGGTGCCTTCAAAATGGACTTGGTTTTGAAACGTCACATTGCCGTTCAGGAAATACGTGCCCGCCGAAATCAGAACCTCGCGGCCCTGCGCATCAGAATCCGCCGCCTCAAAGGCCGCAGCATCGTCAGCTACCCCATCACCAATCGCGCCATAATCGCGCACATCTACAACACCCAGCATGTCGCGAATAAAGACGTTGGTGATATCTTCGATGATAATATCATCGACGCGTACGATGCCGCCATTCGGACCCGTCAGATCAAGACCAAGGTGGCCATAAAGCGCATCCGCCCAAACCATGTCGACGCCGTTGCGCTGACCCGTCCCAATGATTGCACTGATCTCCACAACCTCGCCGTAGCCAGTCAGTTGCACTGCCGGTCCGACCTCGACCAGACCGCCCACATGTGCACCGCCACCGGCTCCGGCCCACCCCGCTATGCGCACCGATGGCAGCGCGCCACCGACCGCCTTTACCTTGGCCGAGACTCGCAAATAACATCCCGGCAGAATGGTCGTTTCACCCATATAGCGCAGCATTGTCACTGACTGGCTTTTCAGGATCTCGATGGACCCGCCGAAATCTTGATCCGCGGGCACCAGAACACCCGAACCCGACCCCGCATAGGTATCCGACCCCGGCGTACCGTTCCCGCTTGACCAAACACCCAAACCATCCGCAAACGCGGGCGGCATCAACACCAGCCCATCCGTAATTGCCTTGTTCATAAGAACCCCTTTTCGCCGGCCAAACGGTCAAGGATCAAACCTCGCGCGCCGCCTTTGCATTCCAGACCACAACCCGCGCAACATCGCGCAGATCAACCGCTGGAAGGGGTACCAATCAGGGGTAAACGCGGGCTTGGGGCACCGCGCGCAGGGGACGCAAGGGACGCAACAACCCTACGCTTTTTCTTCCAAAATATCATCCGTCGAAGGCTTCGGGTCGTCAGGAACCTGCTTCGGGCGCAGGCAGGATCTGCACACCATCGATCCGCCATCCATCCGGCGTTTCGATCATCGTATAATCCAGAATATGCAGCCCGCCGCTTGCATCGCGCAGCATCACCTTTTGATACAAGCGCCCCGCAATCTCGCGTTGTTCAAGAAATCGTACATCGCGATTGTCAAAGACCATTGGATAGCCGCGCTGCACCATGACCCCGAAATTATCCGCGTCGCCGAACATGCCTTGGATCATCGGGCTGGCAAATTGCCACGCGCCGTTAACATCACGGTCATTGAACGCATCAAGCTGGCTGCCAATGACGTCCTCAATGGACGCTCCTTGGGCCTGCCCAACCTGCGCCAGCCCGAAAACCATTGCCAAAGCCAAGAAAAACCGCCGCATGATCCGCTCCTTCGTAGGGTTCAGTCTACGAAAGATACGGATCATGCTGCGATTTAGTTTCAAAATGCCTTAAGAAACCAGCCTACCAGCCAGTGCATCTTCGATAAGAGCTACGGTTTCATCGACACCGTAAAGTGCGATAAACCCGCCAAACCGCGGCCCTTGCGCAGCCCCAAGCAGCACCTCGTAAAGCGTGCTAAACCACGCCCGCAGCGGGTCAAATTCATGCGCTTTGCCAACGGCAAACACCATGCTTTGCAATTCCTCTGCATCCAATCCGCCGTCCCACGCCTTGAGACGCGCAAGCAAGTCTTCCAACGCCACACGTTCGTGACCCTCGGCCAAACGAAACACCTTATGCGGCTTCACAAAATCGTTGTAATAGCGCACGGCAAAGCCCGCAGCGGCATCCAGATCGGGGTTGTGTTCGGGCGATGCATCCGGCGCATAACGCCCGATAAAGCCCCAAAGCGTTTCCTTGCTTTCCGCCCCCGACACGCTGGCAAGGTTCAGCAACATCGCAAACGGCACAACCATCGTCGAGGTCGGCACATTGTGTCCGTGAATATGAAACACTGGGTTATTAACCCGCGCATCCGTGTCCTGATCCGCGTAGGCGCGCAATTGCTGATGATATTCATCCACCGCCTTTGGGATCACATCGAAATGCATC
>JBLHNX010000142.1:0-7008 GCA_047622125.1 Paracoccaceae bacterium
GCCACCAGATCAAGCGCCTTCATCGCCGCGATATAGTGGCTTTGCGAGTGCCCGTAGGCGACCGGTGCGATGTCAGCGACCACCAGTTTACGCACCTTTTCGGGATGGTTCAGCGCCATGACCATCGCCGCCTTGCCCCCCATGGAATGACCCAAGATATCGGCAGGACCGTCCAGAAGCGCTTCTAGGTCACCGGCCATTTCGGCATAGCTTTGCGTGGGAAATCGCGGGCTTTCGCCGTGATTGCGCATGTCGGCAGCAACCACATGGCGCACATCCGAGAGCCGTTTGGAAATCACGCCCCAGTTGCGCGCCGAGCCAAAAAGCCCATGCGCGACCAGTAGTTTCGGCAGGGTCGCATCGCCGTATTCAAGTGTGTTTAACATAGGCCCAATCTAGTTGTCGTGCGGGGTGATTGCCAGCGCCCAAACGGCTGGCTAGATTGCGCGGATGGACGCCAATATTTTGCACAAACAGATCGAAGAAATCCGTGGCCTTATGGCTGACCGTCTGCGCGTGCGGGGCCGTGATCTGGAACATCAAGTGCGCAAGGCGGGGCGGCTTTTGCCCAGGCACCTGCGCCGCGACGGGGCATTTCTGGCACAGGCGCAAGTCATGTCGCAGAACCCGAAACTGGTCCGCCTGGTCGACAGACCGCGCGTGGACCGCGCCCATGCCGATATGGTTATATTTCTAAAAACGGTCGACGCCAAAGATCGTGCCAAAGCAAAGTTATTGGGCATTCTTGGCGCGGTGGCTTTTAATCTGTTGGTCGTTTTTATTGCAGTGGTTTGGTATCTGTGGTGGCGCGGCTTGGTGTGATCGATATCGCTGACAGCACATCGCGATAGACCAACAGGACCGTCGCAAAGCTAACGTAAAGCAGCAGATACCACGACCCGAGCTTGGCAAAGCTGACCCAATCAAACACCGATTGCCCCGCGTAAACCCACGTACCCGTGCTGGTCCCGACATTTTCAGCGATCCACAAGAAAAAGCTGGTGAGGAATGCGGCAAGGGGCAAAGGCATCCAGTAGTCGTGCGCACCGATCCGAAACCAGATACGGGTGCGGGCGTAGATAAAAATCGTGGCGGCGAATAGCACCACGCGCATGTCCCAGACATAGTGGTGCGCAAAGAAATTTAGATAGACCGCGCTGGCCAGCACAGCCGTAATCCAGAATGGCGGAAAGGGCGCGAACCGCATGTCGAAAATTCGAATGACGCGCGCCATGTAAGACCCGACGCTGGCATACATGAACCCAGAAAACAGCGGCACGCCGAACAGCTTGATCAGCCCCGGTTCGGGATAGGCCCAACTGCCCGCGTTGACCTTGAAAATCTCCATCGCGGTGCCGGTGATGTGGAACAAGAGGATCACCCGCGCCTCGCGCCAGCTTTCGAGCTTCAGCGCCAGAAACGCCGCTTGGATCGACAGCCCGTAGATCAGCAAGGCGTCATAGCGGGCCAACGCCCAAGTCTCTTGCCAGATCGCGTCGCTGATCAGTAGCCCGCCAATCATCAGTCCGCCAAATAGGCAGGCCCAGCCCTGTTTCAGCCCGAACATGACAAATTCGGCAGCGCCGTGTGGCAAGTGGCGGCGGGTGGCATCGCCAAAGCGCCGCTCAAGGGACAGGTTGTGTTTCATGAGGCCTATACAAAGACCAAGGCCGCCGCTGTGTCCAGCGGCGGCCTTGTGCATCAATCGTGCAGATTTCCCTTATAGGCCGGGATAGATCGGGAAGCGGGCGCACATGGCTTCGACTTCGCCGCGCACTTTGGACTCAACCGCATCGTTGCCGTCTTCACCGTTTGCGGCCAGCCCATCGGTGACTTCGACGATCCAGTCCGCGATCTGGCGGAACTCGGCCTCTTTGAACCCGCGTGTGGTGCCCGCGGGGGAGCCAAGGCGGATACCGGATGTGACCATAGGCTTTTCAGGATCAAACGGGATGCCGTTCTTGTTGCAGGTGATATGCGCGCGGCCAAGGGCAACTTCGGTCGCGTTGCCCTTAACGCCTTTGGGGCGCAGATCGACCAGCATCAGGTGGCTGTCGGTGCCGCCCGAGACGATATCAAGGCCACCTTTCATCAGCTGATCAGCAAGCGCTTGGGCGTTCTTGACGACCTGCATTTGGTAGGTCTTGAATTCAGGGCGCAATGCTTCGCCAAAGGCCGCAGCCTTGCCCGCGATCACGTGCATCAAGGGACCGCCTTGAATACCCGGGAAGATGGCCGAGTTGAATTTCTTGGCGAGCGCTTCGTCGTTCGTCAAGATCATGCCGCCGCGCGGGCCGCGCAGGGTCTTGTGCGTGGTGGTCGTGGCCACATGCGCATGCGGGAAGGGCGAAGGATAGATGCCAGCAGCAATCAAGCCCGCAACATGCGCCATATCGACAAGCAAATAGGCGCCAACGCTGTCGGCAATCTCGCGCATGCGGGCGAAATCGATGATGCGTGGAATGGCAGAGCCGCCGGCGATGATCAACTTGGGCTGGTGTTGTGTCGCCAGCGCCTGAACCTGCTCGTAATCAAGCAGATTGTCGGATTGGCGCACACCATAGTGCACAGCGTTGAACCATTTTCCCGACTGGTTTGGCTTGGCCCCGTGGGTCAAGTGGCCGCCCGCGTCCAGCGACATCCCAAGGATCGTATCACCGGGAGTGATTAACGCTTGAAACACACCTTGGTTGGCCTGAGAGCCGGAATTGGGCTGCACGTTGGCAAAATCACAACCAAACAATTGCTTGGCGCGATCAATCGCGAGATTTTCAGCAACATCAACGTATTGGCAGCCGCCATAGTAACGACGCCCGGGATAACCTTCGGCGTATTTGTTGGTGAGGACCGAGCCTTGGGCCTCCATCACGGCGGCAGAGACGATGTTTTCGCTGGCGATCAATTCGATCTCGTTGCGCTGGCGGCCAAGTTCATCTTGCATGGCGGCAAACAGCGCGGGATCGCGGGTTTCGAGTTTTTCGGTGAAAAAGCCAGAATCGTTGGTCATGGTGGGGCCCCTTTTGTGACGTGTGACGTGTTGGCCGTGTCTTAGCGTAAGGCGGGCGTACTCAAAAGCGACAAAACGACCCGTTTGCGCAATGTGGCGCCATGGAGCCAAGCCGGGCACGCGCTTGCCTTTCCATGCTGATCGGTGGACAACTTGATTGAAACGTAAAAGGCAGCCATATGACCGCCCCCTCACAGATCGCATTTCTGGCCAGTGACGCCCCAATTGCCCAAGACGCACTTGCGGATTTGACCGCGCGCTACGGCAATTGCCCGCCCCCGCAGGCGCAGGTGATCGTCGCGTTGGGCGGCGACGGGTTCATGTTGCAGACCCTGCATGCCACCCAACGCCTACCCGCGCCGGTCTACGGGATGAACCGGGGCACGGTTGGGTTCTTGATGAACGAATACCACGGCGATGATCTGCTGGAACGGCTGGCCGAGGCCGAAGAGGCGGTGATCAACCCGCTGCGGACCACTGCCGTCTGTGTGGATGGCACCGCGCATGATGCACTGGCTATCAACGAGGTGTCCCTGCTGCGCGCCGGTCCGCAAGCGGCGAAACTGAAGATATCCGTGGATGGTAAAGTGCGGATGGACGAATTGGTTTGTGATGGTGCGCTGGTGGCGACGCCTGCCGGATCGACCGCCTATAACTATTCGGCCCACGGGCCTATTCTGCCGATCGGATCAGACGTTCTGGCCCTGACGGCTATGTCGGCGTTCCGCCCACGCCGCTGGCGTGGTGCGTTGTTACCCAAAGGCGCGGTGGTGCGGTTTGATGTGATCGAGCCCGACAAACGCCCGGTGATGTCGGACGCCGATGGCAAATCCGTGCGCGATGTGGCCTGGGTCGAAATCCGCTCGGAGCCTGACGTCGCCCACCGTATCCTGTTTGACCCCGGTCACGGACTGGAAGAACGCCTGATCCGCGAGCAGTTTGTTTGAGGTCGGTCAAGCTGAGCGTTACTGCGCGTTTCTAATCAGAATGTGGCGATGCGACGATTCAAAATCGCCGGAAGCGCTGGTTTGAAAGATGCGCCTCCGGCGGGAGTTTCATAAACAGAAGAATGGGTTAAGCCCCTGCGTAGCCCATCGGTTTGAGTGCCGCGCGGATTTCATCGAGGATTGCCGGATCGTCGATGGTCGCGGGCATTTTGAAATCTGCGTTGTCGGCGATTTTCACCATCGTCGCGCGCAGAATTTTTCCTGATCGGGTCTTGGGCAAGCGATCAACCACGGTGCAGAGTTTGAAGGCGGCCACGGGGCCGATTTTTTCGCGCACCAGTTTGACGCATTCTTTTACGACATCCTCGTGTGATTTTGTCGCCCCTTTATTGAGGCAGACAAAACCCATTGGTAATTGGCCCTTGAGTTGGTCCGTCACGCCAATCACGGCGCATTCGGCCACATCGGGATGCGCTGCGAGGACTTCTTCCATGCCACCCGTGCTGAGGCGGTGGCCAGCGACGTTAATCACGTCATCGGTGCGCGCCATGATATAAAGGTAGCCGTCTTCGTCGATCATCCCCGCATCGCCGGTTTCATAAAAGCCGGGGAAGGTTGTGAGGTAGGATTTTATGAAGCGGTCGTTGGCGTTCCACAGACCCGGAAGTGTGCCGGGCGGCAGGGGAAGTTTGATGGCGATTGCGCCAAGTTCACCAGCAGGCATCGAGTGGCCTGCTTCATCAAGGATTCGCACATCGTAACCTGGCATAGGCACGGTGGGTGAGCCGATTTTGACGGGAAGCGCTTCGATTCCAACGGGGTTACCCGCGATGGTGTAGCCCGTTTCGGTTTGCCACCAGTGATCGTAGACCGGCTTGCCCAGTTTTTCTTGCATCCACAAAATCGTGTCCGGATCTGCGCGTTCGCCCGCGAGGTAAATCGCGTTAAGGCAGGACAGGTCGTATTTCTTGATGAATTCGCCGGTCGGGTCTTCGCGTTTGACAGCGCGGAATGCCGTGGGGGCGGTGAAGAACGATTTGACGTTATGTTCCTCGATCACCCGCCAGAAGGTGCCCGCATCAGGAGTGCCGATAGGTTTGCCTTCGAACACGACCGTGGTGTTGCCGTGGATCAGGGGACCGTAGCAGATGTAACTATGGCCAACGACCCAGCCAACATCAGACGCGGCCCAGAACACATCGCCGGGATCGACGTTATAGATGTTCTTCATTGTCCAGTTCAGCGCAACCAGATGGCCGCCAGTGGGGCGGATCACGCCTTTGGGTGCGCCCGTGGTGCCGGATGTATAAAGGATATAGGCGGGGTGGTTGCCTTCGACAGGGACGCATTCGGCGGGCTCAACCCCGTATTGAAAGCCGTGCCAGTTGTAATCGCGACCCTCTTCCAGATGCGCAACCTCTTGTTCACGTTGATAAATAACGCAAAAATCCGGCTTGTGCTTGGCTTGATCAATTGCGCCGTCCAGCAGCGGTTTGTAGTGCACCACGCGCCCCGGCTCCAGGCCACAGGAGGCGGCGATGATTGCTTTGGGTTTGGCGTCGTCGATCCGCACGGCAAGTTCGCTGGCAGCAAAACCACCGAACACGACGGAATGCACAGCTCCAAGTCGCGCGCAGGCCAACATTGCCTCGAGCGCTTCGGGGATCATCGGCATATAGATAATGACGCGGTCGCCCTTTTCCACGCCCTTGGCGCGCAGGGCGCCGGCGAGGGTGGCGACGCGGTTGCGTAGCTCGAAGAAGGTGTATTCGCGTTTGGTATGAGTGATCGGGCTGTCGTAAATGATCGCGGTTTGATCGCCGCGTCCGTTTTCGACGTGGCGGTCGACAGCGTTGTAGCAGGTGTTGACCATGCCATCGCTGAACCATTCATAAAGCGGGGCGTTTTCGTCAAACAGCGCTTTGCTTGGCTTGCGGTCCCAGTCAATCGCCTCGGCGGCGTTCATCCAATAGCTTTCCGGATCTGCCTTCCAGCTGTCGTAAACCTCGCGATAACCCATAATTGCCTCCTCCAAAGCTTAATGGAGTTGGTAGGGAGTGTCGCGGCGTCGGGCAAGTCTGTTGCGGGGTGGCGCGCCACAATGCCACAAGAAATTTGCATGTTTTGATATTTGTGGCTGCAAATTTTTGCAAAGTTGACGGAAAAGCAGGGTTAGCTGTATATTTTTCGCCAACTTTGCAAAGTTGGTTTGCATCTGTGCAGATCAGCCGTAGTGCGTGACCGGCGTTCCGGCGATGGCTGCCATATTAAGCAGGCCGCGCGCCGTAATCGATGGCGTCACGATATGTGCGCGGTTGCCCATACCCATCAGGATCGGCCCGACCTCGAGGCCGTCGCCCTTCATCTTGAGGATGTTGCGCACACCGGAGGCAGCATCGGCATGGCCAAACACCAACACGTTTGCTGACCCTTTCATGCGGCTGCCCGGCAGCAGGCGTTCGCGCAGTTCGGGATCAAGCGCCGCATCGACGTTCATTTCACCCTCGTAGACAAAGTCGAGGTTCTTGGCATCGAGGATTTCGATCGCGTCGCGCATGCGCTGGCCCGTGTCACATTCAAGGTTGCCGAATTGGGACTGAGCACAAAATGCGACATTGGGTTCTAGACCAAAGCGGCGCACGTGGCGCGCGGCACCAATAACGGTCTGGACCAATTGTTCGGGGGTGGGTTCCGAGCGTACATGCGTATCGGCAATAAACAGCGGGCCATCTTCGAGGATCATCATCGACAGGGCCCCGTGGGCGCTGTGCCCGTCGCGGCCAAGCACGTTGTCGATGTAGTTTAGATGCCAACGATATTGCCCGAACGTGCCGCAAATCAGGCTGTCGGCATCGCCTTGCTGCACCATCACCGCGCCAATCGCGGTGGTGTTGGTGCGCATGATCGCCTTAGCCAGATCGGGTGTAACACCGCGACGCGACATCAATCCGTGATAGGCCTGCCAATAGTCGCGATAGCGCTCGTCGCTTTCGGGGTTCACGATCTTGAAGTCCTTGCCGGGACGGATCGTAAGGCCAGCACGTTCGCTGCGCG
>JBLHNX010000143.1:0-6999 GCA_047622125.1 Paracoccaceae bacterium
GCAGTGCTGGCATTGGGTAACACCACCGGAACAGGGTCGGGTGCGGCGATTTGCGTCGCGGCTTGGGTGGCGGCCAACGCCTCGGCCAGCCCCATGAATGGCACGACCCCGCCGTCCATCAAGCGTGCAGCGACGTCCAGCGGCATCAATTCCGGCAGGCTTGCTGCAACCGCGAAATGCGCGCCCGTGGTGGCGCGCACATCCAAGGCGGCCTGCGTGGCACATTCCCAATCGCGCGCGTCGGTGGTCGGGTAATCAACGATAGAAAACGTCATCGCGATTCCGCTCCCGGTCATACCCGCCCAAGCTTTGGTCATCGCAGGCGCGTCGCGCCAAATATAGGTGTGATAGTCTAACGGGTTGCCCAGTGCGACCATTGGGCCAAGCGCCTCGGAAAGCTGCGCACGCTGCGGATCGCTCAACGGCGGAAAGTCCAAATTCATCCCAACAGCCATATCCGCAATCAAGCTCGCCTCGCCGCCTGAGCAGCTAATCGAGGCGATCTGATTTGATGTCAGCGGGCCGGCACAATGCAGCAGCTTGAGCGTTTCAACAAAGTCCGGCAGGCTGCGCAATCGCGCAATGCCAAGACGGTCCAAAAACGCCTGTGCGCCTGCATCGCTGCCGGCCAGCGAGGCTGTGTGCGATACGGTCGCCGCCTGCGCTTGATCAGACGCGCCGACCTTGATGGCAATCATAGGTACACCTTTGTCATGGGCCTTGGCCGCCAAAGCCTCCCATGCGCGCAGATCCGAGAACCCTTCGATATGTAAACCGATCGCGGTGACGCGCGGATCGTCCAGCAATGCACTCGCGATCTCGGCTTGGCTGGTTTGGGCCATGTTGCCGCAAGCAATTGTATATGCAATCGGTAGGGCGCGCCGCTGCATCGTCAGGTTGATCGCGATGTTGGAGCTTTGCGTCAGGATTGCCACGCCAGTTTGCAGTCGCGCGCAGCCATGTTGATCGGGCCAAAGTAACGCGCCATCCAGCGCGTTGATAATGCCATAGCAGTTGGGCCCAAGGATCGGCATATCAGCTGCCGCCGCGACCAGTTGTGATTGCAGATCAGACCCGCGTGCATCCTCGGCGCGGGCTTCGGCAAAGCCGCTGGCGAAACAGACCGCACCACCCGCGCCCATCGCTGACAGATCGCGCACAAGATCAATCGTCGCGTCACGGTTCACGCCGACGAAAACAGCGTCCGGCGCGCTGGGCAGATCGGCAAGGCTGGCATAAGCAGGTAATCCGGCGATGGTTTTCGCGCTGCGATGCACTGGCCACACGTCGCCCGAAAATCCCATACTTGTCGATTGTTTGATCACCTGTTCACACCATGCGCCGCCGCCGATCACGGCGATGGATGCAGGTCGCAGCAGGCGGGACAAATCGCGCACCACAGACTTAGGCCCCCAGCGGGCGCAGCAAATCGCGCGAGATGATGTGACGCTGAATTTCGCTCGTACCGTCCCAAATTCGCTCGACCCGCGCATCGCGCCAGAACCGTTCAATCGGGAAATCATCCATCAGCCCCATGCCGCCGAAAATCTGCAAGGTGGCATCGGTAGTGCGCGCCAGCGCTTCGGATGCATAAAGCTTGGCGCTGGCAATTTCGCGGTTCGCAGGCAAGCCCTGATCCAACCGCCAAGCCGCCGCGAGGGTCAGCCAATCGGCGGCATCAATTTCAGTGATCATATCGGCAATTTGAAAGCTCACACCTTGGAATTTTCCAATCGGTTGGCCGAACTGCTTTCGTTCAGCCGCATAGTTCAACGCGTAGTCAAAACAGCGCCGCGCGCGGCCCACACAAAACGCCGCAACCGTGATCCGTGTGGCATAAAGCCATTCATTCATGACGGCAAAACCGCCATCCACTTCGCCCAAAACCTGCGCATCTGGTAGTCGGCAATCGTCGAAATCAAGGATGCAGTTCTTGTAACCCTTGTGCGAAACTGAATTGTACCCCTCGCGTACCGTGAATCCCGGTGTGCCGCGATCCACAAGAAATGTTGTGATCCGTTTCTTGGGACCGCGCGGCGTTTCATCTGCGCCCGTGGCAATGAAAACGATAAAGAAATCAGCGTGGTCCGCGCCCGATATAAAATGCTTGGAGCCGTTGATGATCCAGTCTCCGCCATCGCGCACCGCCTGACATTTCATACCGCGCACGTCCGAACCGGCGTTGGGTTCCGTCATCGCTAGGGCATCCGACCTTTCCCCGCGCACGGCCGGTAACAGGTAGCGTTCCTTTTGGTCGCCTTCGCAGGCCATAAGGATATTTTGCGGGCGGCCAAAGAAATGTGTCAACGCCATTGACCCGCGCCCAAGTTCGCGTTCGACGAGCGTGAAATCGACGTGGTTCAGCCCGGCTCCACCGACGGACTCAGGGAAATTGCAGGCGTAAAACCCAAGATCGATGACCTTTTGTTTGATCGCTGCGCCGAGTTCAGGCGGCACCTCGCCAGTGCGTTCAACTTCGGCCTCGTGGGGGTAAATCTCGTTCTCGACAAAGCTGCGCACAGTCGAGACGATCATTTCTTGCTCGTCACTTAAGCCAAAGTCCATTGCGCACCACCTTGCTAAAAACTCAGCCGACCCTAGCGCCCGTATTTCGCATTGTCGCCCCCCAATTATCGTATGGACGCAGGCACAAACGGCACCAGAAAATGCCCTCTCGCCAGCCGGATCAAATCATCCGGCTCGAGGTCGCGATCCTGCCACGCTTTGGATGCCAGCCCCAACATACGCGGCATCAACATTGGCCATATTTGCGCGTCTTTTGTGGTGAATTCAGACCAGAACGCGCCCTGCACGCCGATCACCCGATCATCTATGTCGGGTTCAGGAACGGGCTGCCAAGCGATCGTGTCGGTCAGCGACACAAACGCGGCCCAGCTTGCGCCCCAATCGTCAGGATCATCCGTGTGGGCCATATCGAAATAGGCGTGCTGTGCGGGTATCATAACTACGTCATATCCGGCGCGCGCCGCCGCGACACCTGCACCTTGGCCCGTCCAGCTAAACAGGATTGTGCCATGACCAATGCCGCCGTTGCTGCCCTGCGCGGCCTCTTCCCACGCGCATGGGCGCTGACCGTTTTGCGCGACCTTTGCCGCGATCCGCGCCATCGTCCAGCCTTGCAAATCCTGCGTGGTCTCAAGCCCCTCACGTGTCATCAGATCACGTGCCATAGGGCTGCCCATCCATGTGCCTTCCGGCAGTTCATCACATCCCAGATGCAAATGGTTGAACGGAAACAAGTCGCCGACTTCTTGCGCAATCGCGTCGATTACCTTCCATGTCTTGGGTTGTGCAGGGTTCAGAGCGTTGCCCTGATAGCCCTGCACAGAAACCTCGGCCCCGTTGTCGGCCGGGTCGCGTGTATCGGGATAAACATGTGTGATTGCGATGGCATGGGCGGGGGTTTCGATCTCGGGCAGGACCTCGATATTGAGCGCCTTTGCATGGGCGATGATCATACGCGCGGTATCTTTGGAATAGCTGCCGCCGGTGGCACCCGCGTCAGAAAACAGCGCAGGCAACAATTGCCCTTCGCCGCAAAACGCAGTTTTCTGCCAAAGCTCTGGCAGGCATTCAATCTCAAGGCGGAATGCTTCGTCGTCAGCAAAATGCCAATGAAAACGATTGAGTTTCAGCAGCGCCATGAGATCCAGCAGGTCGCAAATCGTCGCGGGTTGATAGTAGTGGCGCGCAGTGTCCAGATGTTGGCCTCGCCAGCCAAAGCGCGGCTGATCATGCAGAACGCCACAGGGCAGGGGCCCATCTTGCAGAAGCGACAGCAACGTTACGCCAGCATAAAACCGCCCGCCATAAGACGATGCACGCACCGTCGCCCCTTCGGGGGTGATGTGCAGCGCATAGGCGTCTTCGGGCAGATCAGCGTCCTCGAAAGCGACGGGATAATCACCATCGAACCGCAGTCTCTGTCGTGCGGCAAGGGCAGCCACGGCGACAAAGGCCGGATCGCTGCCCGCAAAGCCTGCCACAGCGACGCTCTGCCCGCTTGGTTCCCATGATGTTGGTTGTGGCACGAGCGGTAGCCCGTCGAACGGTCCAAGATCGGGAATCGGCTGCGCCCGACAGCCAAGAGCTGTCTTTCGCGGCAGCGGGATAACCTCGCTGTTGCAACGCAGCAGCGGCCCAATCGGCATCCATGCCCGATTGGCAGGATTGTGACCCGCGACGTAGTTCAGCACCACCTGATGCGGCACGCCTGCGCGCAGGTCCGGCAAGGCGATCTCGGTGTAGCTGCCAAGCCCATGAATGCGCTGCCCCCCTGCGATGGCGGTAAATGGCGCCATGCCGGAAAAACAGAAAAGCGGGCGCGCTAGGTCACGATCCGGCGTGATCGCGCAGATAAGGTCTTTGCCATTCAACGTGCAGTCATAATCCATTTTAGTCCAATCGCAGTTCAGAAACGAAATCATAAATATCAGACCGATAAAGCCCGCTTGTGAATTCAATAGGCCGTCCTGTGCCAATGTAGCCGGTGCGTTCAATCCGCAGCACGGCGGCGGCTTCGGGTAGCTTCAAAAGGGCCGCATCCGCGCCAGTCAGGTTCGCGGCAGTCACGCGTTGGATCGCGCGCACAGGGGCTGATCCAGTCTTGCGCAGGACTGCATAAAGCGAGGTCTGCACCAGTTCGGGGCGGGGCAGGATATCGCGCGGCAATGATGAATATTCCAGCGCCATTGGCGTGCCACCTGCGCTGCGAAGTCGATGAATGCGCGCCACAAGATCATGCGACGACAGGCCAAGCGCAATCATCTCGTCTGGATTGGGCTTGAACAGACCGGCTGACAAAACCTCGGATGTGGATGCCATGCCACGGGCACGCATGTTTTCGGTAAACGACACCAATGACGAAAGCGACTGTTCCAATTTGGGCGCAGCAGCGCGCACAAACGACCCGGCACCTTGGCGCTGTTCAACCAGCCCGTCACTGACGAGCTGCGCCACGGCCTTGCGCACGGTCACGCGGCTGATGTTGGCGATCTCGGCCATTTCGCGTTCCGGCGGAAGCTGGTCATCAGGAGCAAGCTTGCCAGACTGGATCGCGGCCGCGATATGGCGTTGAAGTTGTTGGTAACGCGGGCCGCGCCCGGTGCGAAACCAGCTCTCTGGGTGAAAGACCTCAGCGACTGTCGACATGGCACCTCTCCCATTCCTTTGGTATGCGATTACAATACCAATCTTAGTGTGCTGTGCAATAGCCATACGAAAATATCGGATTAATACATTGTTATATAACAAAATAATTATGACAAAAAGATTTGGTATTATATTGGTAGTAAAGTCTTGGCTCTTTGGTATCATATTTCAAACGACGTGATTCGTTGAATGACCGAACGTATAGCTGGGGGGCACATCATCGTGACAGATACTGCACAGCCAACAGGCCGATCGCGCGATGTGAGTCGCCGTAAGGTGCTTCCCGAAAGCCTGTTCGCCTGGTTGCTGGTTGGTCCTGCGATGTTGTTCATCGCCATGATCGTCGCGTGGCCGCTCGCTGAAACGATCCGCTTGTCGTTTATGGAGGCTGGTCTTGGCGGCGAGGAATACATCGGCCTTGCCAACTACGAAGAGCTGTTCGTCAGCCGCAAGTTCCACCAAACTATCGTGCGCACCTTTTATTGGATGTTCCTGTCGGTTTCTCTCAAATTGATCCTTGGGCTAATTGGCGCGACGCTGCTGAATGCAGCCGTTCCGGGACGTGGATTGTTCCGCGTTTTAATCATGCCGCCTTGGGTCGTTCCAATCGCGATTGGCTGTATCGGCTGGTTGTGGCTTTATAACGGCTACTTCGGCATCCTGTCGGGTACGGCGCAGGCAGTTGGCCTGACGGATGGCCCGTTTGAGTTTCTCGCCTACAAGCAGTCCGCGTTTTATTCTGCCATCGTCACCGATGTTTGGGTCGGCGTTCCAATGGTCACGCTGTTCTTCTTGGCCGCGATGCAGGGCGTCAGCCGCGATCTATACGAGGCCGCATGGGTTGACGGTGCAGGGCGCTGGTATCGCTTCCGCCGCATCACGATCCCTCAGATCATGCCGGTGATCGTGTCGATGTCGCTGCTGTCGGCGATCTTCACCTTCAACTCGTTCGAGATCATCTGGATCCTGACCGAAGGTGGCCCGCGCAGCGCAACGACAACTCTGATCGTGGACACCTACAAGACCGCCATCGGTAACTACAAATTTGGCGAAGGGTCCGCGCGTGCCGTGATTATTGTGCTGCTGCTCGGGGCATTCTCGCTGGCTTACTTGTTCCTTCTGAACAAGGTGAACAAGAAATATGGGGTGAAGTGATATGATGGATAAATACACCAAGCTTCAGATCGTTGGCATCTACGCCGCAATTCTTGTCTTTCTGACATTCATCCTGCTGCCGTTCTTCGAGATGTTCATGGCGTCCCTGCGCCCGCTCGAGCATCTTTTTCGCAGCCCCTATCAGTTCTGGTCCGATGATTTCAGCTTTCAGGCCTATTCGGATATGTGGGTGACGGTGCCGCTGTTGGGGCGCTATATCTTCAATTCGATCTTTATCGCCTTTTCGGTAACAGGTCTGACGATGATCTTCGTGATCCCTGCCGCCTACGCCTATGCGCGGCTGGATTTCCCGTTCAAGAACGCGAGCCTTGCGATCTTTCTTGGCGTGAACATGTTTACTGGCGCGGTATTGTTGATCCCTCTTTATCGGGTGCTGCGCACTTTGGGGTTTCTCAATACCTACTGGGCGATGATCGTGCCTGGCGTGGCGTTCCTGATCCCCACGGGTATCTGGCTGCTACGCTCGTATCTTGAGAAAATCCCGCGCGAGTTGGAGGAGGCGGCCTTTGTCGATGGCGCATCCCGCATGTATACGCTGCGCCGCATTGTGCTGCCGCTGGCCACGCCGGGATTGATCGTTGTTGGAACGGCCGTGTTTATCGGCGCCTATGCGCAACAATTCCTTTTCGCAATCACATTCAACCAGACACG
>JBLHNX010000144.1:0-6994 GCA_047622125.1 Paracoccaceae bacterium
GCAGCCGGTGTCAGGGTCGCGCAAACGGCGCATAATTTCGACCAATCGCGCCATTTGCACGGTCGCATCGTCGCTGGTGTCGTGAATAAGCGGATTTTCGGCCATTGAGGGGGCGCTCCTTTGCTGCGAGACTAGCGTATTGCCACAACGCCGCGAGTCCAACCCATGCCAGTTATCAACCGCATCGCCGCTTTTGCAGACGACATGACCGCTTGGCGGCGTCATTTACATCAGCATCCCGAACTGGGGCAGCAATGCCATGAAACGGCGGCGTTCGTCGTGGAGCGTTTGCGCGAATTTGGCGTCGATGAAATTCATGAAGGGGTGGCGATTTCCGGCGTGATCGCGATCATCAACGGCCAAGGTGAGGGTCCAACCATTGGTCTGCGCGCCGACATGGATGCGCTGCCGATCCCTGAAACCACGGGCGCGGACTGGGCCAGCCTGAACGACGGCAAGATGCACGCCTGCGGCCATGACGGGCACACAACGATGCTGTTAGGGGCCGCACGCTACCTTGCCGAAACCCGCAACTTCAAAGGCCGTGTGGCGCTGATCTTTCAACCCGCTGAAGAAGTCGGCGGTGGTGCCGAATTGATGGTAGAGGAAGGCGTGCTGGATCGTTTCGATATCCGCGAGGCCTACGCTATCCATTCCGCCCCCGGAACGCCTTTGGGGCAGTTCTATACCACGCCGGGGCCGCTGATGGCCGCTGTCGATACCTTTCACGTTGATATCAAAGGGGTTGGGGGTCACGCCGCCTATCCCCATGAAACTGTCGACCCAATTCCCGCAATGCTGTCGATTGCCCAAGCTATGGCGACGATTGTCAGCCGCAATCACTGCCCTTTGGATGATCTGGTTGTCTCGGTCACGATGGTCCACGCGGGCACCGCCGACAACGTGGTCCCGGAGACCGCCTATGTGGGCGGCACGGTGCGCACTTTTGATAAATCGGTGCAGGCGATGGTCATGCGCCGGATGAAAGAAATCGTGGCGGGGCAAGCGGCGTCCTTTGGGGTGCAAGGCGTGTTGCGCTATGATGTCGGCTACCCGCCAACGATCAACGATCCCAATGCCACAGCATTCGCCGT
The DNA here is from genome assembly GCA_047622125.1 of Paracoccaceae bacterium. Classification (GTDB taxonomy): domain Bacteria; phylum Pseudomonadota; class Alphaproteobacteria; order Rhodobacterales; family Rhodobacteraceae; genus SW4. The sequence continues at coordinate 1,095 of JBLHNX010000144.1, forward strand.
ATCCGTCGCGCAGGAAATTGCAGGCAAGGACGGCGTGATTGCCGATGCGACCCGCGAAATGGGGGCCGAGGATTTTTCCTATTTCCAGGAAAAGCGCCCCGGTGCCTATCTGTTCATAGGCAATGGTGACACCGCGGGGCTGCACCAGCCGGATTACGATTTTGACGATGCCGCCGCGCCCTTTGGCGCATCTTATTTTGTACGCATCGCCGAACGCGCGCTGCCACTTAGCTAAAGGGCCAACACATGGGACTCGAAGACGCCAAGAAACAAATTGACGTAGCATTCACGCGCAAAGACCGGCGCGGGCTGGCCTATGAAAACGCCTTTGGCGGGGCCACATCGTTTCTGCGCCGTCAGTATTCAAAGGATCTGAGCGGCGTTGATCTGGCCGTCACCGGCGTGCCGTTTGATCAGGCCGTGACCAACCGGCCCGGAACGCGGTTTGGTCCGCGCGCGATCCGTGCTGCGTCAACCTTGCAGCCCTATGATCCGCCCACGGGCTGGGGTGGGTTTGATCCGTTAAGCGATTTCAGCATTGTTGATTATGGCGATATGGCGTTTGATTACGCCGATGTGGCGGGCTTTCCCGCGCTGGTGCAGGCGCATATCGCGGGGATTTTGGCCGCCAATGTGGGCACGGTGACGCTGGGCGGGGATCATTTCATCACCCTGCCGATCCTGCGCGCGTATGCAGAAAAATTCGGGCCCCTGTCGGTGATCCAGTTCGATGCGCATTCCGATCTGTGGGCCGATGATGACATGGACCGGATTGATCACGGCACGATGATGTATAAGGCGGTGAAACTGGGGTTGGTTGACCCTAAACGATCCGTGCAAATTGGCATCCGCACCGAATGCGATGATTATTGCGGCATGCACTATATCGAGGCCCGCGAGGTGCATGAAAAGGGCATCGCATCCGCTGTCGCGCAAGCCAAGAAACTGGTTGGTGACGCCCCGACTTATGTGACGTTTGACATCGACGCGCTTGATCCGGCCTTTGCACCCGGTACTGGCACGCCCGTTTGGGGTGGGCTGGCAAGCTGGCAGGCGGCGGCAATGCTGCGCGATCTGGCGGGGATCAACATGGTGGGTGGCGATATCGTTGAAGTATCTCCGCCCTTTGATCACGCTGACATCACGGCGGTTGCTGGCGCGCATGTGGCGATGGAACTGTGCTGTCTTTACCTTTGGAACAAACGGGGGGCGTGATGCCAAACCAACCAATTTCCGGCAATGATCTGGCGCGGTTTTCGGGACCGCAGACGTTTATGCGACTGCCTGCTGTGGACAGTGCCGAGGGCCTTGATGTGGGGTTCATCGGTGTTCCGATGGACATCGGCACAAGTTGGCGCAGCGGCACGCGGTTTGGGCCCAAGCAGGTGCGCGAACAAAGCGCGATGATCCGCCCCTATAACATCCAGACGGGGGCCGCGCCGTTTGATAGCCTGCAATGCGCCGACCTTGGCGATGTGGCGATCAATACCTTTGATCTTCCCGCAACAATCGACATTATTACAAAGACTTACGATGCACACCTAATGCATGACGTTATCCCGTTCGGCATCGGTGGCGATCACACGATGACATTGCCGATCCTGCGTAGTATCGCCAAGAAACACGGCCCCGTGGCGCTGGTGCATGTGGATGCCCATGCCGATGTGAGCGACGATATGTTTGGCGTAAAAGAAGCCCATGGCACGGTGTTTCGCCGCGCATATGAAGAAGGGCTTATAACCCCTTCAAAAGTATGGCAAATCGGCTTGCGCGGCACAGGTTATTCGGCGGATGATTTCACCGAGGCTGCGGGCTGGGGATTCAACCAGCATCTTGCACCTGCTTTGTGGCACAAGTCACTGACTCCGCTGGCAAATGACATCGTTGCGGCGATTGGTGATCAACCTACTTATGTCACCTATGATATCGATAGCCTTGATCCGGCCTTTGCGCCCGGAACAGGCACGCCGGAAATCGGCGGGCTGACAACCATGCAAGCGATGGAGCTAATCCGCGGGTTGCGCGGTCTCAATATCGTCGGGGCGGATATGGTCGAAGTTTCGCCGCCCTATGATACCAGCGGTAACACCGCCCTAGTCGCAGCGAACTTGATTTTTGAAATCCTGTCAGTTCTGCCGGGAGTAAAATACCGATGAAATTCCTGCTGATTGTAATGCTGGCGCTGGTCCTGGGCGCTCTTGCCTATGTGCGGCTTGCGCCCTATGACGCCGCGCGCTGGCATGTGGCCCCTGACCCGATGCAGGCTGGTGATAACGAAAGCGCGGTGCGCTTTATCGCGGCGCGCGAAATGAGTGCCGCACCGCAAGACGTGCTGCGCGCGCTCGATCGCGTGATCATGGCAACCGCACGCACCAAACTCCTGTCGGACAGTGTGGCGCAAGACATGATCACCTATCAGACCCGTTCGCGCCTGTTCGGGTTTCCCGATTACACCACTGTGACCATCCAAGCCGCGCAAGACACAACAAATCCGCTGCTGGTGATCCATGGCCGCCTGCGCTTTGGTGGGTCGGATATGGGGGTAAACAAGACCCGCATCATTGGCTGGCTGACCGCACTTGGCCCCTTGACCGTTGCGCCCTGATCGCCCATGGCAAACCCATGATACCTGAAGATAAACTTATCCAGATCACCAGACGGTTCCAATTCCTCGAGGCGAAAATGTCCGAGGGGCTGGCGGGCGATGAATTTGCTGATGTGGCGCGTGAGTACGCCGAGCTGCGCCCCGTGGTCGAAACCGTCACTACCTATCAGACCTTGACCCGCGACATCGACGAGGCCGAGGCAATGCTGCGTGATCCCGAAATGCGCGAGTTGGCCGAAGCCGAACTGCCCGAGTTGCGCAGCCAACTGCCCAGCTTGGAAAAGGCTGTGCAACTGGCCCTGCTGCCCAAAGACAGTGCAGATGCGCGTCCGGCTTTGCTGGAAATCCGTCCCGGCACGGGTGGCGACGAGGCGGGGTTGTTCGCCGCTGATCTGTTGCGGATGTATCAACGCTATACCGAGGCGTGCGGCTGGAAATTTGAAATCCTTGAGCAAAGCCTGTCCGAACTTGGCGGCATCAAGGAAGTCACAGCAAGGATCAGCGGTGACAATGTCTTTGCCCGCCTCAAATACGAAAGCGGCGTGCACCGCGTGCAGCGTGTGCCGGAAACCGAAAGTGGGGGGCGGATACATACGTCTGCGGCGACGGTCGCTGTCCTGCCCGAAGCGCAAGATGTGGATATCCAGATTAGCCCCAACGACATTCGCATCGACACAATGCGCGCGTCAGGGTCCGGCGGGCAGCACGTCAACACGACCGATTCAGCCGTGCGGATTACCCATATCCCCAGCGGGATCGTCGTGACCAGTTCCGAGAAGTCCCAGCATCGCAACCGCGAGATCGCGATGGGTGTGCTGAAAACGCGGCTTTATGATATGGAACGCCAGCGGGTGGATGACGAACGCTCGGCTGATCGCAAAAACCAAGTCGGGTCGGGCGATCGTAGTGAACGCATCCGCACCTATAATTACCCTCAGGGGCGCATGACCGATCATCGGATAAACCTCACACTTTATGCGCTCGATAAGATCATTCAGGGCGATCTGGATGAAATCATCGACGCACTGATCCAAGACGCGCAGGCCACGGCATTGGCGGAAATGAACGGATGACAACCGGCAACCTAGCCCTTGTCTGGGCGGTTGGTGAACTGAAAGCCCAAAGTATCGACGGCGCGGCGCGCGATGCACGCATATTGCTGGCGCATGCGCTGGGGGTGGATCGTGGGCGGTTGACGCTGATTTTGCCAGACGCGGTGACCGCGGTGCAACTTGCAGCCTTTCAAGGGATGATCCAGCGACGGGCGATGCGTGAACCTGTGTCACAGATCATCGGCTATCGTGACTTCTTTGGGCGGCGATTTATCGTGACGTCGGATGTGCTGGACCCGCGCCCTGAAACCGAAACGCTGATTGCAGCAGCGTTAGAGTTGCCATTTCAGAATATTCTGGATCTGGGCACGGGAAGCGGCGCAATTTTGCTGACCTTGCTGGCACAGCGGGGCTATGCAACTGGCATGGGAAGCGATGTGTCGCCGCCCGCACTTGCTGTTGCTGCGCGCAACGCCCAAGTGATCGGCGTTGCTGACCGGATGCAACTGCGAGTCTCTGACTGGTATGGCGACATTGGCGGAGCCTTCGATCTGATCGTGTCAAACCCGCCCTACATCGCTGAACATGAAATGGACGGGCTTGCCCCCGAACTGGCTCATGAACCGCGCGTGGCCCTTACTGACGGCGCAGACGGGCTGAGTGCTTACCGTGTGATTTGCGCAGGCGCGCGCGATCATCTGACCTCGCTGGGATGGCTTGTGGTTGAAATTGGCCCGACGCAGGCGGCGGCTGTCGCGGGATTGATGCAAAGAGCCGGATTGGAATCAGTTGAAATTCGCACCGATCTGGATGGACGTGACCGCGTTGTTTTGGGCCAAAACCCTGCTAAACCGCCACAAACAGGCTGATAAATGCCGCATTGGCGGGCTATCAGGCAATTTGCGCTTGCCCTGTGCTCCCTGTCATGGTTATCCATAATTATCGGCCGGAAGAGGGCGTCACGCTCTCCCCCCGATTAGTCGCCAGAACATCGCAGGGCCCCAAAGACTGCAGCGCGCATGAGGCGCGCGAGGGCCACGCCAAAAGCATAGAATGCTGGACGAAAGAAACCTATGAGATCATCCAAGCCACGGTCGCGGGGCAAAAGCCGCAACAACAACAATAATAATAACCGCCCCACGGGTGGCAGCATAGTCAATCGCGTGTTTGACAGTTCCGGCCCCGACTCCAAAGTGCGCGGGACGCCCCAACAGATCATCGACAAATACAATCAATTGCACCGCGATGCGCAGTTGTCGCATGATCGCGTGGCAGCTGAAAACTTTGCCCAGCACGCCGAACATTACACACGTATGCTTGCCGAAGCGACGCGCGAAATGGATGCCAAACGTGAAGAGCAGGAAGAACAGAACCGCCAGCGCCAGATCGAGCGTGACCGCGAGCGGTCCGAGCGTTTGAAAGCGCAGGAAGCTGCGGCGAGCGAGCCTGCAACCATGGAGCAGCCAAGCGGTAGTGATGGCCAAAGTGATCTGGTTGAAACGCCTGAAGCGGCACCGCAGCAAGACGCACCAGCGCCAAAGCCACGCCGCCCGCGCAAGCCGCGCCCGCCGCGCAGTGAGCAGACCGAAAAGCCCGAGCAGGCCGATAGGCCCGAGCGTGGTGACAATTCGGATGGCGGCAACTCGAATGATGGACGAGGCGGCGCACCGGAAGCCGCCGAATAGTCGGACCAGAAATTGAGATAAAAATGGGCGCGCCTTCGGGCGCGCTTTTCTTTTGTTTATGCTGTGCTTGGGTCTGGCCTCGGCGCGCCATACCCGCTGTTGGAGTGCGAGTATTTAAGAACAGAAGAATTCAGGTGTTGGACAGGCTGCGGGTCAGGGCGCAAAAGCGTTCAAGGTCAATCTGTTCTGCACGATCAGTGGGCGCGATAGCGGCGGCGCGCAGGTGGTCTTCGATATCAGGCGAGAGGCCTTTGAGTGACGAGCGCAGCATTTTGCGACGTTGATTGAACGCGGTGGCAACCACATGCGATAGCATCTTGGCATTGGCTGGAAAGCGCGGTTCGGGCAGGGCCGTGAAATGCACAACCGCGCTTGAAACTTTAGGGGGTGGCGAGAATGCCTCGGGGGGGAGATCAAGCACGATGCGGGCATCCGTGCGCCATTGCGCGAGCAGTGCAAGGCGTCCGTAAGCCTTGGAGCCGGGCGTGGCGGTGATCCGCTGCGCCACTTCGCGTTGGAACATCAGCGTCAGGCTGCTCCAGATGGGGGGCCAGACGT
>JBLHNX010000145.1:0-6976 GCA_047622125.1 Paracoccaceae bacterium
TGGTTCAAAAGCACGCAGGCGACCTATGAGGCCAAGGGTAAACGCGTTTATTACCTGTCGATGGAGTTCCTGATCGGGCGCTTGATCGAAGACGTGGCCGCCAACCTTGGCGTCGAGGATTTGGCGGCGCAGGCCATGGCTGGGCTGGGGCAGGACTATGAAAGCGTTGTCGCCGATGAACCCGACGCCGCACTTGGTAACGGCGGTTTGGGGCGTCTTGCGGCGTGTTTTCTGGACAGCCTGTCGACGCTGGGCATTCCGGCGTATGGCTACGGCATCCGCTACGAACACGGGCTGTTCGAGCAGCATTTTCAGGATGGTCAGCAGATTGAAACCGCTGAAGGCTGGCTGAACCAGCGCCACGTCTGGGAGTTTGAGCGCCCCGAGGTTGCTTATCCGATCAGCTTTGGTGGGCATGTGGAAGAGGTTGACGGCAAGGCCACGTGGCATGCTGGCGAAACGATTATCGCGATGGCTTATGACACACCGATTATCGGCTGGCAGCAAAAGTGGGCGAACACCTTGCGTCTTTGGGCGGCCAAACCAACGGTGCTGTTTGATCTCGAAAGCTTCAACCGTGGCGATTACATCACCGCCAGCGCCCCCGAGGCCTTGGCGCGCACCGTTTCGCGCGTCCTGTATCCCGATGACACGACCGATCAGGGTAAGGAATTGCGCCTGAAACAGGAGTATTTCTTTACCGCCGCGTCCCTGCACGACATCCTGCGCCGCTTCAAATCCGAAGGGCACGATCTGCGCAATCTGTCTGATCATGTGGCGATCCAGCTCAACGATACGCATCCCGCGATTGCCGGGCCGGAACTGGTGCGGATACTGGTAGATATCCACGGGTTTGACATGGGCACGGCTATCACGACCGCACAGGCCTGCCTTGGCTATACCAACCACACCCTGCTGCCCGAAGCGCTTGAGGCCTGGCCCGAGCATCTGTTTTCGCGCGTACTGCCGCGCCACTATCAGATTATCGGCGAAATTCAGGCGCGCGTTTTGGGACCCGTGGCCGATGACATTTACATCATCGAACATGGCACCGTGAAAATGGGTGAACTGGCCTTTGCCATGGCCCATAAGATCAACGGCGTGTCGGCGCTGCATTCCCAATTGGTCAAGGAAACGGTGTTTGCGGGGCTGCACAAAGCATTCCCTGATCGCATCATCAACCAGACCAATGGCGTGACCCCGCGCCGCTGGCTATATTCGTGCAATCCGGCCCTCAGCGGGCTGATTAACGACACGATTGGCACTGGCTGGGTCGACGACCTCGAACAATTGCAAGGGCTTGAGAGTCATGTGGAAGACGCCGCATTTCTAGGGGCCTTTGGGGCCGCAAAGCGCGCCAATAAACTGGCAATGTCGGATTGGCTGGTCGCGCGGGGCGGGGCCGCCCTGAACCCTGACGCGATGTTTGATATCCAGATCAAGCGCATCCATGAATACAAACGCCAGTTCATGAACATCCTTGAAACCATTGCCCACTGGAACGAAATCCGCGACAACCCGACGGCCAATTGGACACCGCGCGTCAAGGTGTTCGGCGGCAAGGCCGCACCAGGCTATGCCGTGGCCAAGGATATCATCCGCCTGATCAACGACGTGGCCGCGACGATCAATATCGATCCGGTGACGCGTGATGTGTTGCAGGTGGTTTATCCTGAAAACTACAATGTCTCGATGGCCGAGGTTTTGATCCCTGCCGCCGATCTGTCCGAACAGATTTCTACGGCCGGCAAAGAAGCATCGGGCACCGGCAACATGAAGCTTGGCCTGAACGGCGCGCCGACGATTGGCACGCTGGACGGGGCAAACGTGGAAATCCGCGAACATGTGGGCGCTGACAACTTCTTTCTGTTTGGCCTGACAGCCGCCGAAGTTATGGAGCGTCGTCAGGTGCCAGGCTACGCGCGCACCGCAATCGAGGCCAGCCCGCGTCTGATGCGTGTCCTTGCGCAAATGGCCGAGGGGCGTTTTTCCAATGGCGACACAAATCGCTATGGCGGCTTGCTGCAAAACATCTGGGACCACGACTATTTCTGCGTGTCCCTGGATTTTGACGACTACTATGACACTCAACGCGATGTAGACGTAGTGTTTCGTGATGTGCCAAAGTGGACAAAGATGGCGGCGCTGAATACGGCGCGGCTTGGCTGGTTTTCGTCGGATCGCACGATCAAGGGCTATGCCAAAGACATCTGGGGCACGCGGTCACTGTTGAAATAATCGCTGCGAACTTTGGGGGAATAATGGACCAAGACGCAATCAACCGCATCACGTCAGGCACACATGCAGACCCGTTTTCTATTTTGGGACTGCACGATGTCGCGGGTGTTCTGACCCTGCGCGCGTTCATCCCCGATGTGGACGGCGTCACCGTTCTGGATGCCAAAACGGGCCGCAAGATCGCTGATCTGGCCCATATGCAGGACGGGTTATGGCAGGGGCGCGCGCCGCGCCGCAAAGCCCGCTTTGCCTATCGGTTTCGCCTGACCAAGGGGGATCACACATGGGAACAGGGCGATGCTTACAGCCACGGTCCGGTGTTGGGTGAGCTAGATGAATATTTGATTGCCGAAGGCGCACATCGTGCACTTTGGAATGTCCTTGGCGCGCATGTGATGACCCACGAAGGCGTGGACGGCACGCGTTTCGCTGTCTGGGCCCCCAATGCGCGACGCGTGTCGGTGATTGGTGATTTCAACGGCTGGGACGGGCGGCGCAATCCGATGCGCCAGCGTGGCCAAACGGGCGTTTGGGAAATCTTTATGCCGGATCTCGGCGAGGGTGAGGCCTATAAATACGAGCTTCATGACCAGCACGGCACACTACTGCCCGCCAAGGCCGATCCATTTGGCTTTGGCGCTGAACATCCGCCCAAAACTGCATCTGTCGTTCGTGATATTCGCGGGTTTGATTGGACTGATGGCGCATGGATGACCAAGCGCGAAGCGGCGCAGCGCACAGATCAGCCGATTTCGGTCTACGAAGTACATCTGGGCTCGTGGAAACTGGTGGCCGAAGATGGCAACCGCCCGCTGTCTTATCTGGAACACGCCGTGCAACTGGTTGGCTATGCGCGTGACATGGGCTTTACGCATATTGAACTTATGCCGGTGTCGGAATTCCCGTTCGACGGGTCGTGGGGCTATCAGCCGGTTGGCCTTTATGCGCCGACGATCCGCTTTGGCACGCCCAATGAATTCCGCGCTTTTGTAGCGGCTTGCCATCAGGCCGATATCGGCTTGATCCTTGACTGGGTTCCGGGACATTTCCCCGAAGACCCGCACGGGTTGGGCAATTTCGACGGCACGCCGCTTTATGAGCACGCGGACCGCAAGGAAGGGTTTCATCCCGACTGGCAAACGCTTGTCTATAACTACGGTCGGCGCGAGGTGTCGAACTATCTGATGGCTAACGCCTTGTATTGGTTCAAGGAACACCACATTGACGGGCTGCGTGTCGATGCGGTGGCGTCGATGCTATACCGTGATTATTCGCGCAAAGACGGCGAATGGATTCCGAATGAACACGGCGGACGCGAGAACCTCGAGGCGATCGCGTTCCTGCAACGGGTAAATGAAGTGTCATACGGCGAAGTTGCGGGCATCACCACAATCGCCGAAGAATCCACCGCCTTTCCGGGCGTCACAGGGATGACATCGGCGGGCGGCCTTGGATTCGGGTTCAAGTGGAACATGGGTTGGATGAACGACACCTTGTCCTACATGGCCGAAGACCCGATCAACCGCAAATACCACCATTCCAAGATGACGTTCGGGCTGGTTTACGGGTTCTCGGAAAACTTCCTGTTGCCGCTCAGCCATGACGAAGTTGTGCACGGCAAGGGATCGCTGCTCGAAAAAATGCCGGGGCAGGGGGACGAAAAATTTGCCAATCTGCGCGCCTATTACGGGTTCATGTGGGGGCATCCGGGCAAGAAATTGTTGTTCATGGGCTGTGAATTTGCCCAAGGCGCGGAATGGAACCACGATGCCAGCCTTGATTGGCATTTGTTGGACGATGATCAGCACCGCGGCGTGCAAAATGCTGTGCGTGACCTCAACCACCTTTACCGCGAGATACCCGCGCTGCATCAACTTGACTGTAAGCCCGAAGGGTTCGAGTGGGTCGAGGAAAACGCCGCAGAGGAGTCGATATTCGCGTGGTTGCGTCACGGCAATGACGCCGATGCGCCGGTGCTTGTGGTTTGCAACATGACGCCCGTAGAACGCACCGCGCGCCGCGTCGGTGTGCCGAAAATGGGCCGCTGGAGCGAGATATTTAACAGCGATGCAGCTGCCTATGGTGGTGGCGGGCGCGGCAATTTGGGTGGCTGCGACGCCGACCTGATCGCGGCATCGGGACGGGGGCAATCACTGTCGCTGACCTTGCCGCCACTCAGTACAATCATGCTGCGCTGGGAGGCGTAGAAACAACGGCGCAACGCGCGCATTAGGGGAGCGAGACCGATGGAAAACGAAACGCAGCGACTTGCACAGCAGTCCATGGCTTTTGTGTTGGCAGGCGGTCGCGGTAGCCGATTGTATGAACTGACAGACATTCGCGCCAAACCAGCGATGTATTTCGGCGGCAAGACCCGCATCATCGACTTTGCCCTGTCCAACGCTGTAAATTCCGGCATTCGACGCATCGGCGTGGCCACGCAATACAAGGCCCATTCGCTGATCCGGCACCTACAACGCGGCTGGAGCTTTTTTCGCGCTGAACGTAACGAGAGCCTCGATATCCTGCCTGCCAGCCAGCAGATGGGCGACAAGAACTGGTATAACGGCACGGCCGATGCTGTGGCACAAAACATTGATATCATTCGCGGATATGGCCCCAAGTATATCATCATCCTTGCGGGTGATCACATCTACAAGCAGGACTATTCGGTCATGATCAAGCACCACGTCGAAAGCGGTGCGGATGTGACTGTCGGCTGTATCGAAGTGCCCCGCATGGAGGCTACAGGCTTTGGCGTGATGAAAGTCGACGAGAGCGACAAGATCCTCGCCTTCGTCGAAAAGCCCGCCGATCCGCCCGCAATGCCCGGCCATCCCGACATGGCATTGGCCAGCATGGGCATCTATGTCTTTGAAACCGAATACCTGTGTGGCTTGCTGGAAAAAGACCGCATGGACCCCGATTCAAGCCATGATTTCGGCACTGATCTGATCCCGCAAATCGTGGCGTCCGGCCTTGCCGTGGCGCATCCTTTCAGCAGGTCTTGTGTGCGCAGTGGCATCGAAAAAGAACCCTATTGGCGCGATGTGGGCACGATTGATGCCTTTTGGCAGGCCAATGTGGATCTGACCGATTTCGAGCCAAAGCTGGACCTTTATAACAACGACTGGCCGATCTGGACCTATTCGGAATTGACCCCACCCGCGAAGTTTATCCACAACGAAGAAGGCCGGCGCGGCCACGCGGTGTCATCCATGGTGGCGGGGGGCTGTATCATTTCGGGATCGTCGCTTGATCGCTGTATGATGTTTACTGGCGTGAAGACCCATTCGTTTTCGCAACTCGAAGCCGTCGTCGCGATGCCTTATGCTGAAATCGGACGTAATGCCCGACTTAAGAACGTGGTGATTGATCGCGGCGTGAAAATCCCCGAAGGGCTGATTGTCGGTGAAGATGCGGTGGCTGACGCTGCCCGTTTCCGGCGTACTGAAAGCGGGATTTGTCTGATTACCCAGCCGATGATTGATGCCCTTAAATGACACTGGACGACTGATGTGAAAATCCTTTTTGTCGCTTCTGAATGCGCTCCGTTTATCAAGACAGGCGGGCTTGCCGATGTGATTGGCGCAGTGCCCAAATCGCTCGCGCCTTTGGGCGGGGACGTGCGCGTGTTGCTTCCCGCCTATCCAGCGTTGGCGGCACAGGTCGCAGCGGGTCGCGAGGTTCTGGCGTTTGACGATCTGTTTGGCGGTCCCGCGCGCGTGTTGGCGGTGCAGGATGCGGGCTTGAACCTGTTGTTGCTTGTTGCGCCGCATCTGTATGATCGCGCGGGCAGTATCTATCTGGATGGCAACGGGCAGGATTGGGGCGACAACCACATGCGCTTTGGAGCGCTGTCTTGGGTTGGGGCACAGATCGCGATTGGGGCGCTCAATGACTGGCAGCCTGATGTGGTGAACGCACACGATTGGCAGGCGGGTTTAGTGCCCGCCTATCTGCATGGCCACGGCCGCCCGACACCGCCTGTTGTCCTCACGGTGCATAACATTGCATTTCAGGGTGTGTTTGGCGCCGATGTCATTGGCCCGCTGGGGTTGGACCCGGGCCTTTTCACACCGGACGGCTATGAATACTGGGGCAAGGTCAGTTTCCTTAAGGCGGGGCTGGCGCTGGCGCACAAAATCACAACCGTCAGCCCGACCTATGCACGCGAGTTGATGCTGCCGGAATTTGGCGCGGGTCTTGAAGGGGTGTTGAACGCTCGCAAGTCGGATGTGACGGGCATTTTGAACGGGATTGATCTGGACGTATGGAATCCGGCCGATGACGCGGCCCTGCCTGCGCCCTACACGTCCCGGACGATGAAAAAGAAGGCGCAAAGCCGTGACGCGCTTGCGGCGCGTTTCGGGCTGGACGCCGCTGATGACGCCCCGATATTTTGTGTCGTAAGCCGCTTGACGCAGCAAAAGGGGCTTGATCTGTTGTTGGACTGCCTACCCGCGCTAGTGGGTGCAGGTGCAAGCTTGGCCGTGCTTGGCACCGGCGAAAAATGGTTGGAACAAGGGTTTGTCGATGCGGCGCGCAAATACGCAGGCAAGGTCGGCGCGATCATCGGCTATGACGAAGGGCTGTCGCATCTGTTCCAAGGGGGCGCGGATGCCATTCTTATCCCGTCGCGATTTGAACCCTGCGGCCTGACCCAACTTTACGGGCTGCGCTATGGCACGATTCCGGTTGTTGCGCGCACGGGTGGACTTGCGGATACGGTGATAGA
>JBLHNX010000146.1:0-6952 GCA_047622125.1 Paracoccaceae bacterium
TCATAGATCATTTCGTAATCAAACGTCTGGCTGCGCAATTGATATTGTGCAGGGTCCACACGGTTATAGACGGCATCGATGCCCAGCCGTTTCAGGTTGTCGATATAGGGCATGATAATACGATCAAACGACGGGCTGACACTCAGAAACTCAAGCGCGAACACCTCGCCAGCGTCGTTGCGTAACATCCCGCCATCGCCCGCGACCCATCCCGCATCTTCCATCAGCGCAAGGGCTGCACGCAGATTGCCACGATCCAACTGACGGTCTCCCGAGGTATGCGGCATGACAACAGGGTCGGTCAGCAAGGCAGGATCAATCAGCGCGGCAACAGATTGAAGTAGCTCCAACTCGCGGCCTTGGGCAACACCGGTTGCTGCCAGTTCACTGCCTTGCCAGAAACTTTCGCGTTGCGCGAATAACCCGTATTGCAGCGTGTCGTTGGTCCACGTGAAGTTATACATCAGGCCCAACGCCTCGCGGACGCGGACATCGTCAAACTTGGGGTTACGCAGGTTAAGCAGAAATCCGGTTGCGCTTGGCACCGTTCCAACAGGCACAACGTCTTGGACAACCCATTCATTGGTCAACGCGGGGAAATCATACCCAGTTGCCCATGTCAGGCTGCTGTTTTCTTGACGGAAGGTATATTCGCCCGATTTGAATGCCTCGAATGCGATGTTCGTATCGGCGAAATATTCCACACGGATGGTGTCGAAATTATAGTGACCCACGCTTAGCGGATGATCAGCGCCCCAGTAGTCAGGGTTGCGCGCATAGATAATCTGGCGCGGCGCGTCATAGCTCTCGAGCATATAAGGCCCGGTGCCGGGTGAAATTTCAAAGCGGGTCTCGTCTAGGTGTGCGCCGGTCTCTTCATACCACGCGCGGCTCCAGACGGGTGTGCTGGCTACCAATGAAATGAGGCCCTTGCGCGGAATATCATCAGCAAAGACGAATTTAACGGTGTAATCATCCAGCGCCTCGGCCGAACCGATAACCTGTTTGACGTAAGAACCATATGACGGCGTGCCCTCGTCGCGCAGCAATTCGTGGCTAAATACCACGTCATGCGCAGTCATCGGTGTGCCATCAGAAAACGCCACATCACGACGCATGTTGAAAACAACCCAATCCTGGCTTTCGGGGTATTGGATTGTCTCGCATAGCAGACAGTATTCTGATCCGACTTCATCAGCGGTTGCCGCCATGATCCGCTCGTAGCCAATTGTCGCATACCGTCCCGGAGTACCCCGTTGGGTCGCGTATGGGTTCATGCTGTCAAACGTGCCCTGCGCCCAAACGGCAATCTCGCCGCCCTTTGGCGCATCGGGGTTCACGTAGTCCAGATGGGCAAAGTCTGCCGGATATTTCAATTCGCCAAAGTTGGAGAACCCGTGATTGGTGATGATCGTTTCATGGCTGTCAGCAAAACCTTGCCCCGCCCAAAGCGCGCCGCCGATCACAATCGCAGCGCCCGTTAGCCATATTCGCGCGTTGTCCTTGGCTGGAGCGGTAACACGGGCACGGGCTTGGCGTTGATCAGGACGATGCATCAAATTCTCCCTTTGGGCATAATCGTTGAAATGAAGCTAAAGGTGCTAGCGTCAAACATTCAAGTTGAGATTACGTGATCGCGAGGTGATCGACGGTATTTGCACCCCGATTCACAACGAAAAAGGCCGCCCCCAACAGGAGCGGCCCGAATTCGTCGCGATAGTCGCGCGATTAATCGTCGATGCTGTCCAAATAGGCGATCAGGTTTGCGCGGTCTTCAATCTTGCGCATGCCATTATAGCCCATTGCGGTGCCCGGTGCGAAACCTTTGGGGTTTTCAAGGAACTGGTTGAGGCTCTCTGGGGTCCAGACGTCCACAACCAATTCAAGCGCTCCAGAGTAGCTATATCCTTCGGCTGTATCGACCGCACGGCCAACCACACCATAAAGGTAGGGGCCTGTGCCGTTCTGGCCAGCCTCAAGTGCATGGCAAGCGCGGCAGTTGCGCCATAGACCTTCACCTTCGGCTGCATCGGCCATGGCATAGATCTCTTCAAAGGCTGGGCCTTCGTCGACGACAACGTCGCCATCCCCGTCATCGCCTTCGACAGTTATCGAATAGGCTTGGGCATGTTCATCGCCGTGGCCACCGCCGCTATGATAAATTGTTTCTGCGGCCCAACCGCCAAGCAGATATACCAGAAGCGTGCTGCAAACACCGCCTACTATTTTCGTCATCGTCATTGTGTCGAACATGTCGCGTTCCGTTTCGATCAAAGGTTGGCGAACATGTATCCGCTTCCCTGCCCATGTTGCAAGGTGTAGCACCGCGACGAAATGCCCATTTTTTGGGCCAATGGGGAAAGGTTGCCGGAATGTCTACCAAAATTGCCTTTCAAGGAGAGCTGGGCGCCTATGGTCATCAGGCCTGTGCCGAGGCCCGCCCTGACCATGAACCCTTGCCTTGCGATACATTTGAGGACGCGATCGAGGCCGTGCGCAAAGGTCATGCCGACCTTGGAATGATCGCCGTTGAGAATTCGACCTATGGCCGCGTGGCCGACGTGCATTCCCTTTTGCCCGAAAGCGGGCTGCATATTGTCGACGAAGCTTTTGTGCGCGTGCATATTAATTTACTCGGTCTGCCTGATTCACACCCATCGGACATCAAAACAGCGCTTGGTCACGTGGTGATTCTTCCGCAATGTGCGGGCTACCTGCGGGAAAATAATATTCGGGGGCGGGTCAGCTCTGACAACGCCCGCGCTGCACGTGATGTTGCTGCCGGTGATGACCGCACAGTTGCCGCACTTGCTTCCGAACTCGCGGCGGATATCTACGGCCTCAAGGTGCTTGCGCGCCATATCGAAGACCATGACCGCAATACGACCCGCTTTTTGATCATGTCACGCGAACCCGATTACAAGAAACGTGGCGATCACGGGATGATGACCAGCTTTGTGTTCCGTGTGCGCAACATTCCTGCCGCGCTTTATAAGGCGATGGGAGGTTTTGCGACGAACAGTGTGAACATGACCAAGCTGGAAAGTTATATGGTTGGCGGGCACTTTACCGCCACGCAATTCTACGCGGAAATTGAAGGCCATCCCGACGATCACAATGTGCAATTGGCGCTGGACGAGTTGGACTATTTCACCGACCACCTGCATGTGATGGGCGTCTATCCCGCCGCAGCGCGCCGTCATGAAGTCTTGCGCGAAAAGTAACGCGCCGGTCGCGAGGGCCTAGGTGGCCTTGCGAAACTGATCTTCGATGTCTTCTGCGAAATCGGCCACCCTTCGGGCCAAACGCTTGTTCATGTTGCCTTTGGCTAGTGACATCGACTTGAACAGCAACTTCGCCGCAAGCGATTTGGGCGTCAGCTCAATTTCTACATTAAGACGTGTTCGACTGCGTGAAAGCGGCACAAGTCCAACACGAGTCACACCACCGATGCCCTTTGAAACGATGTCCGCCACCAAGCTGTTGGGGGCATCAAATTCAGCCAAGGTTGCGCGAAGTGCGCGTTCCTTACCACGAAATTTGAATGCAATGTCCCAAGCCGAGCCGACTTGCGAGGTTTCGAATGTATCAACACGGCTCACTTCAGCCCCACGTCGCAGCGCTGAACGCTCAAAGCTGGGAAAATCAGACACCGCATTGAACACTTGATCGATTGGCGCTTCGATGTCTTCCTTGGTGGTGAATTTCATGCCCGTTATGCCTTTTTTTTGTTATCGCGTGCGCCTAACGGTGCAACGAGCCGATTGTCGCGTTAATCCAGACTATCCGCAAGCCAGTTGCGCAATAGAAAATGCGCAATCGCCCCCTCGCGTGCGGGTTTGATCGTAGGGTGTCGCCCCGCGAAGATTTGCAACATCTCCTCGCGGTTGATCCACAAGGCGTCTTCGATTTCGATCGGATCGATTGTGATTTCGTGCCCCAGGGCGACACCGCGGCAGCCAAGCATCAGTGATGTCGGAAATGGCCACGGCTGGCTGGCCAGATAGTCCACATCACCCACACGCACACCCGTTTCCTCGAATACTTCGCGGCGCACCGCTGCTTCGATGGTTTCGCCAGGTTCGACAAATCCAGCCAGCAGGGAATACATCCCTTCTGGCCAGCCGGGCGAGCGGCCCATCAGGACAGAATTGCCAAGGGTGACGAGCATGATCACAACAGGGTCGGTGCGCGGAAAATGATGCCCGCCGCAGCTTTTGCAATCGCGTTGCCACCCGGCCATTGCCACCTGGGTTGGCGCACCACAGCGGGCACAAAAAAGATGGCTGTCATGCCACTGAAAGACTGCCCGCGCAGTTGCTGCCAGTTCTGCTTCGCGGGCCGTAAGTCCCGTCATGGTTGCGCGCAATTCGGCAAATCGGTGATCAAGCGGGAGCGACGGGTGGCGCTGTTCGCTTGGATCAAGAAATTGATCAATGGTACTGTCGTCAAGATCATCAGGGATCCACGCCGAAAGGTCACAAGCAAAAATCGCGCGCCCTTCCGAGCGCCCCAGAAAAACCTTGTCCTTAGCGGCATCCGCGAGCGCTGGATGGTCCATCGCAACAAGCGCGAGCGTTCCTGACCCATCACCCGATAAGAGCGGCTTGCCACGCCACAACAACACCGCACGTGTTGTGGGATCGCTGCGTAGGTCTGCAATTTTTGCGGCGTCGCCCCGCACCTCGGCCGCGCGATCAAGCGCGGAGCCACCAAATGTCACCGTTTCTGCGTGTTTCATAGGCCACACTTTGCACGCCATTCGCTTTAGCGCAATTCAAGTCGTCGCAGGTCGATTGCAATCGCAGTTAGTCTCCCTATGGTTGTATTTAGTTTGGCAAATCACCTACGTAGGGAGAACACCTTTGAGCGCCTTTGCTACGCTGCGCATTCTTGAAACTACGGACCTGCACGTCCATCTGTTGCCCTACGACTATCACACAGACCAACCCAATGTTGGGGTCGGGCTATCACGCACCGCGAGTTTGATCCGCAAGCTTAGAGCACAGGAACGCAATTGCCTGCTGTTTGACAATGGTGACTACCTGCAAGGGACGCCCCTGTCAGATTTCGTTGCAAAGGTTTCTGGCATTCACGAAAACAGCCCCCACCCTGCAATCGCCGCTATGAACACGCTTGATTATGACGCCGCGAACCTTGGCAATCACGAGTTCAACTTTGGCCTGGATTTCTTGCGTGATGCGCTGGCGCAGGCGAATTTCCCAGTAACTTGCGCCAATATCGCACGAAACCTTGGCGAGGAACCGACGCAGGACGACACTTTGGTGCGGCAATACCTGATGCTGGACCGTATGATCACGGATGATCAAGGCGCATCGCATCCTATCAGGATCGGCGTCATCGGGTTTGCCCCGCCACAAATTCTGCAGTGGGACAGTCACCACCTGCACGGGCAAATCACCACCCGCGATATTGTCGAAACCGCACGCGCGCTACTTCCGCAGCTTAAGCAAGACGGCGCGGATATCGTGATTGCGCTTTGTCATTCGGGCATCGGCGCAGAGGTTCGCAGCCCGATGATGGAAAATGCTGCCATCCCACTGGCAGCTGTTGACGGAATTGACGTAGTCCTCGCGGGACATACCCATCTTGTCTTTCCCAGCGATCAATTTGCCAAGACAGACGTTGTCGATCCGTCGCGCGGCCATTTGCACGGAAAACCCGCCGTGATGGCCGGTTTCAATGGCTCACACCTTGGGGTGATTGACCTTTGCCTGCGCTGTGACGACGGACAATGGCGCATTATCGGCGACCATGTGCGAGCAATACCAATCGCGCGTCGAAATCTGGCGTCCAACACCATCGAAGGGCTTGTGCCCTGTGATGTCTTTGTGCGTGACGCCGCGACCTCGGCCCATGACGCAACAATTGCTCATGTTCGCCAACCAGTCGGGCAAACCTCCGTGCCGCTGCAAAGCTACTTTTCGCAGATATCCAATGATGCGATCCTGCAAATCGTTGCCGATGCCCAACGCACCGCAGTCCAATCTTTTTTGACAGGCGGACCACTCGCAGATCGCCAGATTTTGTCAGCTGTCGCACCATTCAAGGCAGGCGCGCGCGGCGGCCCCGACCATTTTATTGACATCCCAGCGGGACCGTTGGCGCATCGCAATGTCGCTGAACTCTACGTTTACCCGAACACGCTTAGCCTGCTGGAATTGACTGGCGCGCAACTACACCTTTGGCTTGAAAGATCCGCCGGCGCATTCGCCCGAATCACCATCGGCAATGACAGCCAGCCCCTGCTGGACCCCAATTTCCCCTGCTACAATTTTGATGTCATCGACGGGCTAACCTATGTGATCGACCCGTCAGAACCGTCACGTTTTGATGCACAGGGTGTTGAAATCTGCGCCGCTGCGCGCCGGGTTCGTGATATCCGCATTGATGGCGAACCGATCGTTGAGGACCAATCATTTCTGGTTGTAACAAATAGCTATCGCGCAGGTGGCGGTGGCAGTTTTCAAGGGGCCATGGCGGGTCACGCCCTTGCCACTGGTAAGGTCAGCGCCAACGACGCCTTGATTGACCATCTACGTAAGACTGGTGATTTAGCGGGGCAGTGTACACGTACATGGCGTTTCGCTCACCTTCCCGACACGACTGCACAATTTGAAAGTGGCCCTCAGGCGCGCAACTATCTGGCCGACATAGCAGACCGCTCAGTCAGCTATGTCGGCCCCGCAGATAACGGTTTCGCGCAATTTTCATTGCGCTTTGACGCGGCTTAGGGACAATAGATAGTCAGGTTAAACTCATAGGGATCGGCGTATGCGAAGGCTCTTTTTGGCAATTATCGTTCTGGCAGCTGTCGCTGCTTATTTCACCAATCCCAGTCAGACCCGGATCGATGCGCAAATCGACGTCATGCTGCAGGCCGCGATCAATGATGGACAACTTGACGATTTGTCAGATCCGGCGGCCGCGA
>JBLHNX010000147.1:0-6900 GCA_047622125.1 Paracoccaceae bacterium
TCTGGGCCGAAAAGCTGAACCACCATCCGGAATGGTCAAACGTTTATAAAACGGTGCAGGTTGGATTGACGACACACGACACAGGCGGGCTGACCGACTTGGACGTGAAGCTGGCGCATAAAATGGATGCAATTGCTGCATGAAAAAGGGCGCCGCGACGGGCGCCCTTGATTGTTTACATTTGGCCCAGAAGGGTTTCGCCCGCTGAAATTTCGCATTCGCCGGGGCTGCCTTCTTCGTTCAGGATCGTGACCACTCCATCATCGACCAACATCGAGAACCGCTTGGAACGGTCGATCAAGCCGACCGGCGGGGCGGAAAACTCCATGCCGATACTTTTGGTAAATTCCGCAGTACTATCGCCCAGCATCATCACGCCCGCAGCCGTCGCGCCAGTGCTCTCGCCCCAAGCGCTCATCACAAACGGGTCATTGACACTGATGCAAATTACTTCGTCCACGCCATTGGCCGCGAACTGATCGCGGGTGCGCATAAAGCTGGGGACGTGGGCCGTGGTGCACGTTCCTGTAAATGCGCCGGGCAGGCCAAAGATCACGACTTTACGGCCTTTGGTCAGGCTGGATAGCGTGACGGATTCCGGCCCGTCCGCACCCATCCGGTAAAGGGTTGCGTCGGAAAGGGTGTCACCTGGGGAAGTTGTCATATTGGTCCTCATTGGGAATTGCGTTTGCCTAACCGTCCAATGTAGCGTTCGGCTTTCGAATAACCAGTCGAGAGGTGATCAGATGCCCCATTTTGTAGTCGTCGGCGGTGGACAGGCCGGAGCGTCACTTGTGGCGAAACTGCGCAGTTCTGGCTTTAACGGAAAGATCACCTTGATTGGGGCCGAAAGCGTGCCGCCCTATCAACGCCCACCCTTGTCCAAGGCTTATCTACTTGGCGAAATGGAAGAAGCGCGGCTGTATCTACGACCTTTGGAGTTTTACGCCGATCAGAGCATTACCCTGCGCATGGGCACGCGGGTTGTGGCGATTGATGCGGCGAACAAATTGCTGACCCTAGAGGGAGGCGAAGCGGTGTCATACGACGCGCTGGCGCTGACGACCGGATCGCACCCGCGCGCCCTCCCCGCTGCGATTGGTGGCGATCTGGACGGTGTATATACCGTCCGCGATCTGCAGGACGCTGACGCGATGGCCCCTGAATTTGTCGACGCGCGCAGTGTTTTGATTATTGGCGGTGGCTACATCGGGCTTGAGGCAGCAGCGGTTGCGGCCAAAAAGGGGCTGAAAGTCACGCTTGTTGAAATGGCGAGCCGGATTTTGCAACGGGTCGCCTGCCCTGAAACGTCTGATTATTTCCGCGCACTGCATACCGAACACGGCGTTACTATCCGCGAAGGTGTCGGCCTTGATCGTCTGCTTGGTGATGGGCGTGTGACAGGGGCGCGTCTGACAGACGGGACCGAGATTGACGTTGATTTTGCAATTGTCGGCGTGGGGATCACCCCGGCCAGTATTCTGGCTGAAAGCGCGGGGCTGACCATCGACAACGGTATCGCGACTGACATGCATGGCCGTACATCCGATCCGCATATCTGGGCGGCGGGCGATTGTGCCTCGTTTGAATTTGGCGGCGCGCGCATCCGGCTGGAAAGCGTCGGCAACGCGATTGATCAGGCCGAAGTCGTCGCGCAAAATATGATGGGGGGCGATGTGACCTATCATGCCGCTCCTTGGTTCTGGTCGGATCAATACGATTGCAAATTGCAGATCGCGGGGCTGAATACGGGTTATGACACTGTGTATCAGCGCAAAGGTGAACATGGCGGGCAGTCGCATTGGTACTATCGCGCCGGTCAGTTGATTGCCGTGGATGCGATGAACGATCCGCGTGATTATATGGTCGGCAAGCGGCTTATTGAGGGTGGGAAATCGCCTGATCCGGCGCTGATCGCTGACCCCGCGACCGACATGAAAGCCCTGTTGCGCGCGTGAGAATTATTGCTGGACAGCACCGTGGGCTTACCCTTGCGACCGTTGGCAAAGGGGACGCTGGCGCGCATTTGCGCCCCACGTCCGACCGCGTGCGTGAAAGCCTTTTTTCGGTGCTGCTGGGCTATGGCCATCCGGCTGGCGCACGGGTGCTGGACCTGTTTGCCGGCACGGGTGCGTTGGGACTCGAGGCATTGTCGCGGGGGGCCGTTCACGCAACGTTTGTCGATGACGGGCGTGTTGCGCAAAAGCTGATCCGCGAGAATATCACCAAGACGCGACGGGGCGATGACAGCACGTTGATTGCGCGCGACGCAACGCGATTGCCCGCGAACACCGGCGCGCCATGTGATCTGGTGTTCCTTGATCCGCCCTATGGCAAGGGGTTGGGATTGGTCGCGTTAACCGCCGCACACGCGGGCGGATGGATCGCGCCTGACGCCCTGATCGTCTGGGAAGAAAGCACGCCGCAGCCCGCGCCAAGCGGGTTCACCCTGCAAGATCAGCGCCGCTATGGCGACACGCATATCACGTTGCTGGGGGCGCCTTAACTATAGGTAGGGTGAAATTTTCCGGCGGGTGAGAGCGTGAAAATATCTGCCTCGCCTGCAGTCACGCCAATGGAATGTTCGAACTGCGCCGACAGGGATTTGTCACGCGTCACAGCTGTCCAATCATCGGCCAGCACCTTGGTTTCGGGGCGGCCAAGGTTCACCATCGGTTCGATGGTAAAGAACATGCCTTCTTCGAGCACAGCGCCCGTTCCGGCACGACCATAGTGCAGCACGTTGGGTGGGGCGTGGAACACGCGGCCCAATCCGTGGCCGCAGAAATCGCGCACGACTGACATGCGTTGACCCTCGACGTAAGACTGGATCGCGTGACCGATATCGCCGAACGTGTTGCCGGGCCGCGCCGCCTCGATCCCGTACATCAAAGCGTCGTGGGTCACCTGGATCAGCCGTTCGGATTTGCGCGACAGGTCTCCGGCCACATACATCCGGCTGGTGTCACCATACCAGCCATCAATGATCACCGTGACGTCGATGTTCAGGATATCGCCGTCTTTCAGTTTTTTGTCGCCCGGAATGCCGTGACACACGACGTGGTTCACACTGATACAGCTTGCGTGCTGATAGCCGCGATAGCCGATGGTGGCGCTGGTCGCGTCTGCATCGTCGACCATTTGAGTGATCAGGCGGTCAATTTCGCCGGTGGTCTGGCCGACAAAGACGTGCGGCGCCATTTCGTCAAGGATTTGCGCAGCCAGTTTGCCAGCGACGTGCATGCCTGCAAAATCGGCCTCGCCGTAGATGCGAATGCCGTCTTTGGTAAGCCGTCCTTTGGGTTCTTTCACGTTGCAGATCCTTATGCCGTTTGGGGGCTATTTAGGCCATGCGCGCACAAAGTTCTAGGGTTGCGTGACAAACGGTAACGGCGCGCCAAATGTGATACCTTGCGTGCTGATTTGCGCGGCGTGGCAAATGACCTCGACACCCGCTTTGGTCGCCATGTCAAAGGCGGCGGCATAGGTCGGGTCGATATCAGCGGCAAGCGTGACGCGCGTACAATCGGTGCGCTGCACAAGAAACAGCATGATCGCGCGCTGCCCATTTTGGGCGACTTTTGCCAATTCATGCAGGTGTTTTGCCCCGCGCGCTGTGACGCTATCAGGGAATTCGGCAAGGCCGTTTTGGCGGGAAAGGGTCACGCTTTTGACTTCGACATAGGCGTCAGGGCAGCCATCCCCACGCAGCAGAAAATCAATACGGCTGTTGGTGCCGTATTTCACCTCGGGGCGAACCGTGCCGTAACTTGCAAGCTGCGAAATCTCCGCTGCCGCCAAACCTTCGCCAACGACCCGATTGGCCAAGTTAGTGTCGATACCAACCCATGCACCATCCGGCATTTCAATCAACCGCCACCCATAATCGAGTTTTTTCTTGGGATCGTCATTGCGTTCCAGCCAGACGCGCAGCCCTGCATCCTTTAGCCCCATCATCGAGCCGGGATTGGGGCAATGGGCCTTTATGATTTCACCGCTGTCGAGCTCAACATCGGCCAGAAAGCGCATGTAGCGCCGGATCAATCGACCTGAAACAAGAGAGGTGGAAAACTGCATGGCCCAGATCTATACCATCGGCACCACAAAGGAGAACCCGATATGACCAATCCGACTGCCGCCATGCTTGTTATCGGGGATGAAATCCTGTCGGGGCGCACGCGTGATGCGAATATGTATTTCCTAGCAGGCGAATTGGCCAAAATCGGTGTGGACCTTAAAGAGGTCCGCGTTGTCAGCGATGACGCAGAAGCGATCGTCGCCGCCGTCAAGGCATTGTCGGAAGGCTATGATCATGTCGTGACCAGCGGCGGGATCGGGCCCACCCATGACGACATCACCGCCGACTGTATTGCTGCGGCTTTTGACAAACATATCGATGTACGCGCCGATGCCGCCGCCTTGTTGCAGGCGCACTACGATCGTCAGGGTTCCGAATTCAATGACGCGCGCAAACGGATGGCGCGCATTCCGGATGACGCAGTTCTGATTGATAACCCCGTGTCCGTGGCCCCCGGTTTCACGCTTCACAATGTGCATGTGATGGCCGGTGTGCCGTCGGTATTTCAAGCGATGGTTGCCAGTGTCTTGCCCCTTATGACGGGTGGCGCGCCGCTGCTATCACAAACCTTGCGGATTGACCGTGGTGAGGGTGACATCGCGGGACCGCTGGCCAAGCTTGCGCTGGCCTTTCCGACCTTGTCGATTGGGTCGTATCCGTTTCAAAAGGATGGGGCCTACGGGGCAAATATCGTGATCCGTGGCAGTGACGGTGGCGCAATTGATGCCGCGATGGTGCAACTTGCGGAGTTGTTTCCTGCATGACGCTCCCCGATGCCGCCACCCTGACCCGCGTGATCGAGGCGACGTGGCCGGCTGCAAGCGTGCAAGAAGCGGGAGGGTGGATCATTCGCGATGGGCAGGGCGGCGGAAGCCGCGTTTCAGCCGCGACGCAGATCACACGTGACGCCGATATTGGCGCCGCCGAGGATGCGATTCGTGCGCTCTCGCAGACCCCGCTCTTTATGATCCGCGAAGGTGACGATGCCCTTGATCAGGCCCTTGCCCAGCGCGGCTACACAATCAAAAACCCCGTGGTCATGTTGGCTGCACCGCTGGACGTTCTGACGGTGCAGCGCCCACCACCGCGTGCCACATTCGAAGTTTGGCCCCCTCTTGCTGCCCAACGCGAGATTTGGGCTGAAGGCGGGATCGGGGCGGGGCGGTTGGCCGTAATGGAGCGCGCGAGTTGCCCCAAAACAACGATTCTTGGCCGCGTGGGCGACCACCCGGCAGGCACCGCATATGTCGGCATCAGCGAGGGCTACGCGATGATCCATGCGCTTGAGGTTCACACAGATTTTCGCCGCAACGGGCTTGCCGTTCATATGACGGTTGCGGCCGCACTTTGGGCACAGGCGCTGGGGGCACACACGATGACGCTGGTCACCACGCAGGCCAATGTTGCGTCCAAATCGCTCTATGCTTCCCTTGGTATGACGGTTGTGGGACACTACCACTATCGCATTCATGGATGAAATCAGATGACAGACAAACCTACCGCACTTGACCTGCCTATGGTCGATCCACTGCCCCCCGCCACGCAAAAGTACTTTGATATCTGCGATGACAAGCTTGGCATGATCCCCAATGTCCTGCGTGCCTACGCCTTTGATATCGCCAAGCTTGATGCCTTTGCGGCGCTCTATAACGACCTGATGCTTACTGACAGCGGCCTTAGCAAACTTGAGCGCGAGATGATCGCTGTCTGCGTGTCGTCGATTAACAAATGCTATTATTGCCTGACAGCCCATGGTGCGGCGGTACGCGCCCTGTCTGGTGATCCCAAGCTGGGCGAGATGCTGGTGATGAATTGGCGCGTGGCCCCGCTTGATGCACGCCAAACCGCAATGCTAATTTTTGCGGAAAAGATGACCATCGCGTCTTCGACAATTGTCGAGGCTGATCGTGATGCCCTTCGCGCTGCGGGTTTCAGCGATCGCGATATTTGGGACATCGCCAATGTTGCAGGGCTCTATAACATGACCAACCGCGTGGCATCAGCCACGGATATGCGTCCGAACGACGCCTATCATGATCAGGCGCGGTGATTTGAATTTAACGAAGATCGCTGCCGTTACCTTTTTGCTGTTACCCGCCACAGCGTGGGCGATGACGCTTGAGTTTCCGGGAAACACCGACCTTCAAGCCGAACAGATCGAACCCGCCGGCAGCTACGCGATGCCTGCAGGCCAATGGGTTCAAGGCAATATGGCGATCCTGACAGGCGAGGGCGAGGTGACTCGCCAAGCTTGGCGCATTGATGCGAGCGGCCTGACAACTTTACAGATTCTGACACCGCTTCGCAACCAGCTGACGGACGAAGGGTTTGAAGTACTCTTTGCCTGCGAGACTGAAGGCTGTGGCGGGTTTGACTTCCGCTTTGCTCAGACGGTTATACCGGCCCCCGACATGCACGTGGATCTTGGCGATTTTCAATACCTCGCCGCACAGCGGAACACCGGTTCGGGAAACGAGCTACTAAGCCTTCTGGTCAGTCGCACCAGCCGCGCGGGCTTTGTCCAAGTCACCCGAGTCGGGCCGCCGACCCAAGGGCAGGCGATCGCGCAACCGGGCGCACAGGCGCTGCGTACCTCTGGTGCGGAAACGACGGGTGATTTCGCTGAAATGCTTGAACGTGATGGCCATGTGGTTCTCTCGGATCTTACGTTTGAAACCGGGTCGGCGCAGTTGGCCGATGCTCCGTTTTCATCACTTCAGACATTGGCGGACTATCTTTTCATGAACCCGGACCGCAGCGTTGCACTTGTCGGGCACACGGATTCTGAAGGGGCATTGGATGGAAATATCGCACTGTCCAAG
>JBLHNX010000148.1:0-6841 GCA_047622125.1 Paracoccaceae bacterium
CATCAGGCCGGACGTCTTGAACGGCTGGGCGATGTTGACCACGGGCAGACCGCGTTCGCGCGCGGCCAATGCGGATGGCATCCAGTTCAGCATCACGTCAGCGCCACCACCAGCAAGCACCTGTGGCGGTGCAATATCAGGACCGCCGGACAGGATTGTGACGTCAAGCCCTTCTTCCTCGTAAAAGCCCATATCCTGGGCCACGTAGTAGCCCGCAAACTGCGATTGGGTGACCCATTGCAACTGCAACGTCACGCTACCGGCATGTCCTTCGGCGTAAACCGCCGTTGCGCCAACGCCCGTTGCGAGGGCTGCTGCTATCATTAGATTCTTCATCGTGTTGACCTCCTAGTCAGTTAATCTTGTCAGCTATTCCGTCTTGTTATCTTTGCGATGGGTGCCAGAACGTCACCCGTTTCTCGATAAACGCCATCCCGCCATAAAACGCCGTCCCGACGACGGCTGCGACGATAATTTCAGCCCAAACCATATCCATTGCCAAACGTCCGACCGAGGTAGAAATACGGAACCCCATGCCCAACGTCGGCGAGCCAAAGAACTCGGCTACGATGGCACCAATCAGCGCAAGAGTCGTGGCAATTTTCAGGCCGTTGAAAATAAACGGCATCGCTACCATGATCCGCAGCTTGAAAAGCGTTGACCAGTATCCTGCGCCATAGGTGCGCATCAGATCGCGTTGGATCGCTGTGCTGTCTTTCAGTCCCGCAACCGTGTTCACGAGGATCGGAAAGAACACCATGACACTAACGACGGCGGCCTTTGACTGCCAATCGCTGCCCAGCCATTTCACGAAAATCGGCGCGGTGCCGACGATTGGCAACGCCGCCATAAACGCCCCGACCGGCAAAATTCCCTTGGTTAGAAATTCGGATCTGTCAGCGATGATCGCCACGCCAAATGCAGCAACCATGCCGATGATATAGCCTGTCAATGCGCCCTTGATGATCGTCTGTCGTAAATCGGCCCAAAGCAGCGGGATCGAGTTGGCAAACTGCACCGCAATGTCTGACGGAGCGGGTAGAATAACCGCGCTGACCCCCAGCATGCGCACCAGCACCTCCCACATCAGCACAATGGTCACGCCAAAAATGATTGGAATAATCAGGCTGACAGATCGCGTGTCGGACGCAGGCGAATGCGACAGTTTGGTATTCAGCCACCACCCGCCAATCCAGATCACAAGGGCAATAAGATATCCCATCATGACGCCACCATGCCCATGTGGCGCAGCGTGCGCCTTTCAAGCATGCTTAGGATCGCCAACAATCCAGCGGCAGTAATGGCCGCGGCGAACAATGCGGCCCACGTCACCAAAGGTTGGCCGTATTGATCGCCCACCAGCATCCGCGCGCCAAATCCGGCCTTTGCCCCCGTCGGCAATTCGCCAACGATGGCACCAACCAAGGCGGCCGAGATGCCGATCTTGAGCGACGCAAAAAGATAGGGAATCGAGGCCGGAAGGCGCAATTTCCAAAGCCCCTGCGGGTCGCTGGCGTGATATGTGCGCAGCAGATCAAGCTGCATCGCGCCGGGACTGCGCAGCCCCTTGACCATCCCAACAACGACCGGAAAAAAGCTAAGATAGGCAGAAATAACAGACTTTGGCAAAAGCCCCTGTATCCCAATTGAACCTAGGATCACGATGATCATCGGCGCCAATGCGAGGATCGGAATAGTCTGCGAGACAATCGCCCAAGGCATGACGGATTTATCCATCGTCCGGTTATGCACGATCCCGATTGCCAGCAAAATGCCAAGGGTCGTGCCAATTACAAAGCCCAGCAATGTCGCCGAAAGCGTCACCCATCCGTGGTAAATCAGGCTGCGTCTTGAGGTAATGTTTTCACCGAACACCGTTCTGAACATTTCGCCCGCCACCTGATGCGGCGAGGGCAAACGCGGGCGAGTATGCACAAACGTCAACGGTATGATCGCGGGGTTTTTCAGGGCGAGTGTCAGCCCCAGATAGTCCTGCCGATCCGCTGCGAATTCGGGCGTGATGGTCATACCATCGCGCTGCGCCTGATCCGCCGTCAGGTGCGCATTCATCGGGATCACGGCCAAGCACCAGATCACAAGGATCGCGGCGATCACGGTCACGACCGGAAGGATGTTCCCGCCTTTAGCCATCGGCATGCCCCGCGCGCAACCCTTCGCGGACACGGTGTGCCAGTTCGATAAATTGCGCGGAATCGCGAATGTCCAACGGACGATCTTTTGGCAGTGGGCTTTCGATAACATCGGAAATCCGCCCGGGTCTGGGAGACATCACAACGATCTTGGTGCTCAGATACACCGCCTCGGGAATCGAGTGCGTGACGAAAGCGATGGTTTTCTCGGTCCGCGCCCAAAGCTGCAAAAGCTGCTCGTTGAGATGGTCGCGCACGATTTCATCCAATGCGCCAAAGGGTTCATCCATCAGCAAGACGTCGGCGTCAAACGCCAGTGCCCGCGCAATCGAGGCGCGCTGCTGCATGCCGCCCGACAACTGCCATGGAAACTTTTGCTCAAAGCCCTCTAGTTCAACCAGTTCAAGCACACGGGCCACACGTTCAGCCTGTTGTTTCTTGGTATACCCCATGATTTCAAGCGGAAGCCGGATATTGCCGCCAATCGTGCGCCAAGGATAAAGCCCCGCCGCCTGAAACACATAGCCATAGGCACGCGCACGGCGCGCTTCGTCCGGGGTCATGCCGTTCACTGAAATCTCGCCCGCCGTGGGCGTTTCCAGACCTGCGATACAGCGCAGAAACGTGGTCTTGCCACAGCCCGACGGGCCGATGAAACTGACGAATTCGCCCTTTTTGATCTCAAGGTTCACATCCTTGAGCGCATGGACGGGGCCATCGTTTGTCTCGAATGTAAGGTCTAGGTTTCGGGCGGAGATTACCGCTTCAGTAGTCATTCACACAATCGCAGATTCTGGACATAATCCGGCGCGTCCGCGGGCCAAATGGCGATTGTATCGGCACCAATCGGCGTCATGCCATAGGTCTGGGTCCATGTTTCACCTTCGCCATCGCATGCCGTTTCGATCGTGGCACGGACATTGATATCGCCGTTTATCATAGTGATTCTACACCCGCTTTCCCAGTGTTCAATTCGGTCGGGCCACAGAATCGTGACCATATCGGTGCCTTCATCGCGGCCCGCTACACGGTTACAGCCACCCTCATTGCCCCACGCCTGTTGCGCTTGCGCGCCAAGCGGCAAAAGGACCAGTGCGGCAATGACGAGTTTGCGCATCTTCACACCCCACTCGCCGGAATGCCGGACCGTTTCACGGGGCGTGGTGCGGTCAGTTCTTTCCATGATGACAGGGCCTTGTTGGTCGCCGTATTGGCCTCACGCTTCACAAATTCGCCGTGTCCTTCTTGGGTGCGGATTTCCCCATCATGCACAGCGACATGGCCGCGTGTCAGGGTAAAGCGTGGCAGGCCGGATACTTCTTTGCCTTCGAACACGTTGTAATCAATCGCTGATTGCTGGCTGTCTGCCGTGATGGTTTTCGATTTCTTGGGATCCCAAACCACGATATCCGCATCTGCGCCCACCAAAATCGCGCCCTTGCGTGGGTAGCAGTTCAGGATCTTGGCGATATTGGTCGAGGTCAACGCGACAAATTCATTGGGCGTCAGACGCCCCGTTGCAACGCCGTACGTCCAAAGCATCGGCATCCGGTCTTCAAGCCCACCCGTGCCGTTGGGGATTTTCGTGAAATCACCCACGCCGTTGCGTTTCTGTTCGGTCGTAAAGGCACAGTGATCCGTCGCGACCACGGACAAAGACCCGGACTGGATACCGGCCCAAAGGCTGTCCTGATGCTTTTTATTACGGAACGGTGGTGACATGACGCGCCGCGCGGCGTGGTCCCAATCTTTGTTGAAATATTCGCTTTCGTCCAGCGTCAGGTGCTGGATCAGCGGCTCGCCCCAAACACGCTTGCCTTGCTGGCGCGCACGGCGGATCGCCTCGTGTGAATCCTCGCAAGACGTGTGCACCACATAAAGCGGCACGCCCGCCATGTCGGCGATCATGATCGCGCGGTTTGTCGCCTCGCCCTCGACTTGCGGCGGGCGGGAATAGGCGTGGGCTTCGGGTCCGGTGTTGCCCTCGGCCAGCAGTTTAGCAGACAGTTCCGCGACCACATCGCCGTTCTCGGCATGCACCATCGCGATGCCGCCAAGTTCGCCAAGCCGTTGGAAAGACGCATACATTTCGTCATCATTCACCATCAACGCGCCCTTGTAGGCCATGAAGTGCTTGAAGGTGGTGATGCCGCGATCCTTGATCACGGTCTCCATGTCGTCAAACACCTTTTGGCCCCACCACGTCACCGCCATATGAAAGCTGTAGTCGCAGTTGGCGCGGGTCGATTTGTTATCCCAACGCTTCAGCGCCTCGTGCAGGCCTTCGCCCTGATTGGGCAGTGCAAAGTCCACGACCATCGTCGTGCCACCGGCCAGCGCGGCGCGGGTGCCGCTCTCGAAATCGTCGGTGGAATAGGTGCCCATGAACGGCATTTCCAAATGTGTATGCGGATCAATCCCGCCGGGCATGACGTAACATCCCGTGGCATCCAGCTGATCGTCGCCCTTAAGGTCCGGCCCGATCTCGATGATCTTGCCCCCGTCAATCAGCACGTCCGCCTTGTAGGTCAGGTCGGCAGTAACGACTGTGCCGTTTTTGATGACTGTGGTCATGATGAATTCCTTCGTATCATTCGGTTATCTAACATGTGCCAAATGCTGGCTTCTCGGCGATCCACTGGGATGTGAAAAATAAGTCTTCCAGTTTGAATGAGCGACTAAGAACCGCATCAGATCTGGTTCAGTCTCGAAAGAGTGTTCATGTTCTATCTTGTTGCTTCCTGGGGGGAAGGCCCGGAATCTTGCCGCTCGGCCATCACGATAGGCTCGCTTAACTACGATCCAAAACAGGTGAACTCTTGAGTAAATCTTCACGCCACAATCTCCGCCGTCTCAACAACCGCGTGCAGCAGCACATCCGCACCCGCTGCTGCCCATTCGCGTGAAATGTCCTCGGCTTCGTTATGCGACAATCCATCCACACAGGGGCACATCACCATCGCTGTGGGGGCGGTACGGTTGATCCAGCAGGCGTCGTGGCCGGCACCAGAAATCAGATCGCGGTGTGAATAGCCGAGCCGTTCAGCGGCATTGCGCACGGCCGTCACGCAGCCCGCGTCAAATGTCACAGGATCGAACCCGCCGACCTTTTCGAATTCCACCGTCATGCCCATGTCATCGACGATTTTCTGCGCCTCGACGTGCAACCGTGCTTCCATATCTTCGATAACTGCCAAATCAGGCGAGCGAAGATCGACCGTGAACACCACCTTGCCGGGAATCACGTTGCGAGAATTGGGATAGACGTCGATATGGCCCGCAGCGCCGACCGCATGGGGGGCGTGGGACAGGGCGATTTCCTCAACCTTTTCCAGAATCCGCGCCATCGCCAGCCCTGCGTTCTTGCGCATCGGCATCGGCGTTGATCCGGTGTGGCTGTCCTTGCCCGTTACGGTCACTTGGGTCCACGACAGCCCCTGCCCGTGCGTAACAACGCCAATTTCTTTGCCTTCGGATTCAAGGATCGGGCCTTGTTCGATGTGCAATTCAAAGAAGGCATGCATCTTACGCGCGCCGGTTTCTTCTTCGCCGCGCCAACCAATCCGCGCCAGTTCGTCGCCAAATTTCTTGCCCTTGGCGTCCGCGCGATCATACGCCCAATCTTGCGTGTGAACGCCCGCGAACACTCCAGACGCCAGCATCGCGGGGGCAAAGCGCGTGCCTTCCTCGTTGGTCCAGTTTGTCACGACAATCGGGTGTTTGGTTTTGATCCCAAGGTCATTGAGCGTGCGCAGGATTTCCAGCCCGCCAAGTACCCCCAAGACGCCGTCGTATTTGCCACCCGTTGGCTGCGTATCAAGGTGCGATCCTACATAAACCGGCAGCGCGTCGGGGTCGGTGCCTTCGCGGCGTGCAAACATATTGCCCATCTGGTCAAGACCCATGGTGCAGCCCGCAGCCACGCACCAATCCTGAAACAGGTGGCGACCTTCGCCGTCTTCGTCCGTCACGGTCTGGCGATTATTGCCGCCTGCCACGCCGGGGCCAATCTTGGCCATCTCCATCAGGCTGTCCCACAGACGGTCGCTGTTGATTTTCAGATTTGCGCCGATGGTGGCCATTGGACATCTCCCTGCATGTTGGACCAGTTATATTTGACCAACTGGTCAAACGAACGCTAACAGAGGGTTAGGGCGAGTCAAGGTTTGTGCTTAACCATTGTGCCGCATGTCGTTAAACACGCCCAATGTTTGGGCATCAAAGCCCCCAAAGACGTCACAGAATGAACCCGCCCGATGCCCAAGACAAAAACACGCATCCAGAAAAAGAACGAAGCGACGATCCTCGCGGCGGGGCTTGAGGTATTTTCGCAATACGGCTTTCGCGGATCGACGCTGGATATGATCGCCGAGGTCGCGGGCCTGTCCAAGCCGAACCTGCTGTATTATTTTCCGTCCAAGGACGCGATCTATAAGACGCTTCTGGCGCAGCTTCTTGAGAACTGGATGGAGCCTGTCTATGCGATTGATGCCGCCGGTGATCCGGTCGCGGAAATCTTGAAATACGCAAAGCTCAAGCTGAAGATGAGCCAGGATTTTCCTCGCGAAAGCAGGCTGTTCGCCAACGAAATCATCCAAGGCGCGCCGCAAATTGGTGAAGTCTTGCATGGTGAGCTACGCCGCGCGATTGCTGATCTGGCCGTGGTGGTAGACGGGTGGGTTGCCGCTGGT
>JBLHNX010000149.1:0-6787 GCA_047622125.1 Paracoccaceae bacterium
TTGGGCCGTTCACGTCGATCGACACAAAGGGCGGATTGCGGACCTTCGCTGCAAGTGCGCGGGCTCTGGGGCAATCTGGCGAAAGCGGCCGTTCAATGAGAGGTCAAATCCACAAATGCTGCAAACGATCTAATGGCGGCAGTGAGCCCAAACTGTGAATTCGATTTTCTTGCTGCGTAAGCAAGAAAACTCCATGACGTAATGCAGCAGGGATTTCAGACATTCGCACATTTAACAGTATAGATCATGCACCGACCTGTCCGATCACCGAACAAATACCGAGTGTGTATACGTCAAGATATGCGGACCGGCCAGGTTTGTGACGCACGTTGCAAGTAAGTGTCTGGCAACAGACCAAGCGTTCAGTCAGAGTTCAGCGAATACATCATCAGAATCAAGTCGCGTGGTTCATCGGCGGTGAAACCTACGCTGGGGAGATACCCGACTTGTTCAAAACCAAACTGCTCGTGCAAACGCACCGAACCTTCGTTACTTGCGTCAATCGCAGATATGATTTTGCGGACGCCGACCTGCGGTTGTAAGGCGTCTTTCATAAGGATCTTTCCAATACCGCTGCCCCTGGCACAGGACGCGACATAGATCGAAAGTTCCTTGGTCTGCTCGAAACCGGACTCTAGCTTGAACGGCCCTAGTGTCGCAAAGCCAACCACTTTGCTATTTGCTTCCACAACTCGGAATAGGTCTTTCTGATCCTGCCCATCTTCACGCCATGCCGCAATATCCAGCTTTGAGAGCGGTCGGCTGCGCCAGCTGATAAAGGGGTTGGTCAGCGTTTCATTGGCGATCGCGGCGACATCTGCCATATCCGCCAGTCGGGAGTCTCGAACACAGGCCATTTCCTGTCCTTTCACGTTGTCACACGACAGATTTTAAAGGTATCCGCCGTCCCGCCGTCAGCCCGTTGATTGCCGTCAGGATACCCTGTTGATCAATGCCGTAGTGGCGATAAAGTTCCTGGATCGATCCCGTCTGACCAAAGTGCTCAACACCCAGTGAAATTGCGCGGTGCCCTGCGACGGAGCCAAGCCAGCCAAGCGTGGCGGGATGACCGTCCATCACCGTGACAATTGAGCAGGTTTGTGGCAAATCTCTCAGCAGCGTTTCGATGTGTGACTGCGCGGAGACGTTGCCACGCGCCCGGTCGCGTTGTGCTGCGGTCCAGCCAGCGTTCAGACGATCAGCAGATGTCACGGCCAAGACACCCACATCGCGCCGGGCCTCGGTCAATTGGCCGGCTGCGGCAATCGCCTCTTGGGCCACAGCGCCTTGATACGCGATGACCACGTCGCAATTTGGCCCGGGCTTGCGCAGCCAATAGGCGCCATCAACCGCACCTTGGCGAAATGCGTCATCGACGCGCCGTCCGGGCTGTTCCAGCGGTGCAGTTGTCAGGCGCAAATAGACCGACCCACCGGTTTCATCGCGCAGCCATGTCCGTTCATCGGGATCGCCATCGCCATCCCGCTGCATATAATCGAACGCCCATTCCATGATGACCGCCAATTCATCTGCAAAGGCTGGCTCAAAGCTGGCCAACCCGTCTTGTGCCATCCCTGTCAGGGCCGTTCCGATAGATTGGTGCGCGCCGCCTTCGGGGGCCAAGGTGACACCAGACGGGGTGCCGACAATCATGAAACGGGCATCCTGATAACAGGCGTAGTTCAGCGCATCGAGGCCGCGGTGCACAAAGGGATCATAAACCGTCCCAATCGGGATGATCCGTTTGCCGAACAGGGAATGGGACAGGCCAGCCGCGCCGAGCAACAGAAACAGGTTCATCTCTGCGATGCCCAACTCCAGATGTTGGCCGTCGGGTGCAAAGTTCCATTTCGCCGTCGAGGGGATGCGCTGTTCAATGAAGGCATCGGCTTGTTCGGTGCGCGCAAAAAGTTTGCGGCGGTTGACCCATGCCCCAAGACCGGTTGTGCCTGTCACATCGGGCGATGTGGTCATGATGCGGGTGGCCAATGGGCTGTCGCCTTTGCCGAGGTCATTCAGGATTTTTCCGAACGCGGCTTGGGTCGAAATCTCGCGATCCGAGGCAAAGTCGATCTTTGGAACGGGCAGTTTTGCGTCCGTGAACCTACGTTTTCCTTTTGCAAAGAACGGTGCCTTGTCCAGAAAGGCCTGCAGCGCAGAGGCGTCTTTGACCCCCGCAAGCGGCTCCCATTCGAGGCCCTCGCCAACCCCCATATGGGCCTGCCAGTCCGCCATCTGGGCCTTGGTCATCAGACCACCGTGGTTGTCTTTGTGCCCTGCAATCGGCG
Organism: Paracoccaceae bacterium; assembly: GCA_047622125.1. Lineage (GTDB taxonomy): Bacteria > Pseudomonadota > Alphaproteobacteria > Rhodobacterales > Rhodobacteraceae > SW4. The sequence goes on from JBLHNX010000149.1 coordinate 2,289, forward strand.
TGCCCCAACCTTTGACAGTATAGGCCAAGAAACAGACGGGTAGGTCATGATCGATACCGGCGAAGGTCTCGGCCATGGTCTCGACGCAGTTGCCGCCAAGGTTTTCCATCAGTGCGGCAAGCTCTTCGTCACTCCTCTTGTCCAGGAGTGCAGTGACCGGGCCTTGATCGCCGAGATCATCCATCAGCCGTTGCCGCCAGACAGCACCGCCTTGATAGGTCAGCGCGGAATAGTCCTGATTGGGGCAATCATCGATCCAATTGCGAAGAGCGTCTCCGCCGGGCTCTTCAAAGGCCGCGCGTTGCAAGCTGCCGTATTTCACCCGCACGACCTGCCACCCGAAGGCATCGAATATCTTCTCGACCCGCTCGAACAGCCCTTCACGCACGATCCCATCCAGCGATTGACGGTTGTAATCAATGATCCACCAGCAATTGCGCAGATCGTTCTTCCAGCCTTCTTGCAGGGCCTCGTATATATTGCCTTCATCAAGTTCCGCATCGCCCACCAGTGCGACCATACGACCTTGGGGAATGTCGGCGCCCCAGTCCTTGGCGGCGATATAGTCTTGTACCAATGACGCCAGCGACGTGATCGCAACACCCAGGCCAACGGAGCCGGTGGAGAAATCCACATCATCCACATCCTTGGTACGGCTGGGATAGCTTTGAACCCCGCCAAAGCCGCGGAAATTCTCCATACGGGCACGATCCATGTTGCCCATCAGGTATTGGATCGCATGAAAGACAGGGCTGGCATGGGGTTTGACGGCGACCCGGTCCTGCGGCTTCAGGGCCGAAAAATAGAGCGCCGTCATGATCGACACCATCGAGGCCGAGCTCGCCTGATGACCACCGACCTTGATGCCATCTGCCTTGGGTCGGATGTGGTTGGCGTTGTGGATCATCCAGTGCGACAACCACAGCAGGCGCTGTTCTATCGTCTTCAGATGGTGTGCGTGAATATGTGCCATGATGTTGAACCTTTCCGCTTAAACAAAGGGAATTGGGGAGAGGGCGGCGGAATACTCCATCGGCCCAACGGCTACGCCGAGCGGCTGATCCGTGCCCGCCAGATCCGCGCGCATGAGGCCCACGCCAATGGTTTGGTCCACGCGTTTGGAATAGGCAAACTCGCTGACAAAGCCGACCTCCGCGCCATTGAACAGCAGGGGCACCTGATGGCCCGGAGGCGTCGGGGTGCCCTTGATGACCAGCCCGACACGGGTCCGTTTCGCGCCCGCCTTTGCAACCTGCGCCAACGCGTGTTTGCCCACAAAATCATGCCCGCCGGTCAGATCCACCAGCGCGCCCATCCCCATCTCGAACGGATTGGCGCGGTGGGTCTGCAACCGCATGTCAGCCCCGTAAGAGATCAGACCGCTTTCCAGCCGTTCGGTGTCATTGGGCGCACCGGGGCCAATGCCAAAGTCTTGGCCAGCGGCTTTGACTTTATCCCACAATGTCGTTCCATGATCGCTGTCTTGCAGGTACAGTTCAAACCCGCCCTGCTTTGACCAACCCGAGCGCGCCAACACCAGCGCAATGCCGTCCAGCTCTGTCTGCGCGAACCCGAAATATTTGAAATCCCGGATATGCTCACCAAAAAGCTTTGCCACGACATCTTCGGCCAAGGGCCCTTGGATGGCCAGTGGCGAAACGTCAGGTTCGCTGACCTGCACATCCCAACCGCGTTCCCGCCCGATCGCGGCCGCCCAGAGGTGAATGTCGCTGTCAGCCGCGGACAGCCAATACCGGTCTTCGTCCAGTTTCAACAGGACCGGATCATTGATCAGCCAACCATCGTGATCACACAGGGGCACGTAACGCCCTTGCCCGATTTTCGTTTTGCTGAGATTGCGGGGAGTAAGATACTGCGCAAGCTTGCCAGAATCGCGCCCTTGCAATTGAACCTGACGCTGCGCACCCACGTCCCACATGGCAACGCCGCGCATCAGGCGGTCATATTCCGCCTCAGGCTCCCCAAAATGGCCCGGGATGAGCATATGATTGTAAACTGAAAAGCTACGCACGCCGTCGCGCACTGTGGCGTCAAAATAGGCGGATTTGCGCAGGTTTGGGCCGATGCCGATGTGATGGGTCATGTGGGGTCCTTCCCGTAAGGGTGTCTTTCTTAAGTATCATTACGAATGGCAGCATCAGCCCGCAACGGCCATGCGTGGCCGAGACAAGGCCTGATCCAGATCAGCCAAGATATCGTCTGCATCTTCCAACCCGATTGACAAGCGGACCAAACCGTCGCTGATGCCATGCGCGGCGCGCTCATCGGGCGTGTAGGTCGAATGGGTCATCGAGGCCGGATGCTGGATCAGCGTCTCGGCATCGCCCAAGGACACGGCCCGTTGGATCATGGTCAGAGCGTTCATCAAATCGCGCCCGGCTGCGATCCCGCCGGTCATCTCGAACGCGATCATGCCACCGGGCAACATCATCTGTTTTTGAGCCACGTCATGTTGTGCAAAAGAAGGAAGGCCCGGATAATGCACGGCGCTGACATCCGGGTGGTTTTCTAGCCACGCGGCAATCTGTTGTGCCGTCTCCGAGTGACGCTCCATCCGCAGGGCAAGCGTTTTCAGCCCCCGTTGAACAAGCAAGGCATTAAAGGGCGCCATCACCGCGCCGGTCATGTCCTTCATACCGACCAACCGGATCTGCGAAATCATCTCGGCCTTGCCCACGGCCAGCCCCGCGACCAAATCACCGTGGCCGCCAAGATACTTGGTCGCGGAGTGCAGCACGATATCCGCGCCATGATCGATGGGCCGCGTGATGTAGGGTGTCGCGTATGTATTGTCGACGACCACGATAGCCCCCTCGGCATGCGCGATCTCGGCAACGGCGGCAATGTCGACAAGACGCATATTGGGATTGGCGGGTGTTTCAAAATAGACCATGCGGGTCTTGTCCGACAGCGCCTCGCGCAGGTTTTCGGGGTCCGTCAAATCCACATGGGTGACCGTGATCCCGAACCGCGCCAGCCCGTGGTTCATGAATGCAAAGGTGCAGCCGTAAAGCGTTTTGTCCACGATCAACTCATCACCGGGGCTAAGCAGCGTCCACAGCGTGGCTGTGATTGCCCCCATGCCAGAGGCCAATGCGAGCCCGGCCTCGGCCCCTTCGAGCGATGCGATACGCTGCTCCAAAATGTCGAGTGTTGGGTTTGATATCCGGGAGTAGAAATACCCTTCACGCTCACCCGCAAAGATCTCTCCGCCCGCTTCGGCAGACTCAAAGGCAAAGGTCGACGCCAAGTGCAATGGGGGCGTCAAAGCGCCCTCGTTTTCTTTAGGATCATATCCTAGATGAATGGCGCGGGTCGCAAATCCTTGGGTCATCGTGGCTCTCCGTTGTTTTGAAGAAGATACCAAGTTGCGGGTTAAAAAAATTGCCAATCATAGCTTGAAATTTGATAATTTTGGCAGATAATGCTAAAAATGAACAAAATAGATGATAAAGATCGCCAGATCATTCGCGCGCTACAAAAGAATGGGCGAACAACAAACCAAGATCTGGCCGAGGCGGTTAACCTTTCGCCTTCGCCCTGCTTGCGGCGGGTCAAGACCCTTGAAAAGGCCGGTATTATCAGGGGCTACAGCGCTCGCGTGGATGCCAAAGCGTACGGCCTCGCGGTGACGGCTTTTGTGAATGTGCGTTTGGAACGGCATGACGAGGACACGGTCAACCGATTTGAGGGTGAAGTGATGCGCATGGATGAGGTGCTCGACTGCCATGTCATGGCGGGCCAAGCGGACTACCAATTACGCGTTGTCGTGGCCGATCTGGAGCGTTACGAGCAATTCGTTCGCGACAGGTTGCAACGGATTGGTGGGCTCGCATCAATCGATACACGCTTTGCTTATGGCGTTGTAAAGGAGTCGGCGGCCTTTCCGATTTAGGTGAAACTTTCGAAAACGACTTCCATTTATCGGACATGCCACTAAGCCAAGGCGTCGCATTGGCAGAGATAAGAGAAGCGACTCCGGGGTTTTGTAGAGATAGCGCCAGTCAGCGATAAAGAACGAACGCTCCGCGACATGGGCCCCAACGCAGCGCGAAATCAACTGCACGTGCAAGGTGATTCCGCGTTAGCGAAGTGCGAAAAACCAAGGGCCGCAATGTCCCGCAAACTGTGAGTTCGCCCATTATCGAATTTCGCACGTGCAGCGAAAGTCCGGTCTGACGGGCCGCACCGCAGCATCGCCGAAAATGGTTGGAGGTCGGCTAAGGGCCGGTAGCGACCCCGGTTCTGTCGCAAACTTTTGGGATCTTTCGTTTGTTGGCTGATTTTGCGACATTGTTCTCAAACAAGCAAGCAACAGGGTGTATCGGATGTCGGTTGATTTCAAGGGAGCCCATTATCCTAAGAGCATAATCCTGTACGCGGTTTATTTCTATGTGCGATATGGAGTTTCCTATCGCGACCTGGAAGAAATCATGGAGGAGCGTGGGGCTGAAGTTGACCATGCAACCTTGAACCGT
>JBLHNX010000150.1:0-6763 GCA_047622125.1 Paracoccaceae bacterium
CCGCCTGCCTTGATCGCGTCCTGACGGGCGAACACATCAACCTTGTGGTAATGGGTCGCATGAAGCGTTGCGGCAGTCGGTGACGGCACCCAAGCACAGTTCGCACCGGCCATCGGATGGGCGATTTTCGCGCCAAGCATGTCCTGCATCAGGTCGGGCATCGCCCACATTCCCTTGCCGATTTGCGCGCGTCCCTCAAGACCGCAAGCCAGCCCGATATCGACATTGCGATCCTCATAGGCGGCAATCCAAGCGGCGTTTTTCATTTCACCTTTGGGCACCATGGGGCCCGCTTCCATGCTGGTGTGAATTTCATCACCCGTGCGATCAAGGAAGCCGGTGTTGATAAACGCGACCCGCGATTTCGCGGCACGGATACATTCGCGCAGGTTCACTGATGTGCGGCGTTCTTCGTCCATGATGCCCAGCTTGACGGTGTTCACAGGCAAGCCCAAAGCAGCTTCGACATTTGTGAAAATCTCGTCCGCAAACGCGACTTCATCGGGGCCGTGCATCTTGGGTTTGACGACATAGACCGACCCATGAGCGGAATTTCCGCCATCGCGCCGCAAATCATGCATGGCGATCAGGGTGGTGATCATCGCGTCCATCAGGCCTTCACCGATCTCAAGCCCGTCACGATCCAGGATCGCAGGATTGGTCATCAGGTGGCCGACATTACGCACCAGCATCAGCGCGCGGGTCTTGACCTTTGTAACACTGCCATCAGGGGTGGTCACATCACGATCAGGGTTCAGCGTGCGCGTGAATGTCGTGCCGCCCTTGCTCACTTCTTCGGATAGGTCGCCCCGCATCAGGCCTAGCCAGTTGGTATAGGCCAACACTTTGTCCTCGGCATCCACTGCGGCGACCGAATCCTCGCAGTCCATAATTGCGGACATGGCCGATTCAAAACGGATGTCGGAAATACCGGCGTGGTCCTGCTTGGCGATTGGCACGTCCGCGTCCATCACCACTTCGATCAACAGATGGTTAACGCGCAGCAGGATCGACCCTTCGGTGTGACCCGCAAATTGCGCGGGGTTCTTAAGGGCCGGAACAAGTGCGCCATCCTTGACCGCCAGCCCATCAATATCGGCCCATGATCCAACAGCCAGCGGCGCCACATCATCCAGATGCGCACGGCCCCATGCAATGACACGTGTGCCACGCGCAGCGTCATAACCCTTGCCCGACGGTAGGTCGCCCAAAGCATCCGTGCCATAAAGTGCGTCGTAAAGACTGCCCCAGCGGGCATTCGCGGCGTTCAGCGCAAAGCGCGCATTCGTGATCGGCACGACCAATTGCGGGCCGGGGATCGTTGCAATCTCGGGATCGACGTTGGCGGTATCAATCGCGAAATCGGGGCCTTCGGGCACCAAATAGCCGATCTCGTGCAGAAATGTGGTGTAGGCGATGGCGTCATGCGGCTGGCCGCGATGCGCGATATGCCATGCATCAATCTGACCCTGAATCGCGGTACGTTTGGCCAACAAGGCGCGGTTTTTCGGGCCAAGGGAATGCACAAGATCCGACAACCCCTTCCAGAACTGATCTGGGGTCACGCCAGTTTCTGGCAAGGCCCGATCGTTAACAAAGCTGGCCAGTTCGCTGGCAACCTGAAGGCCGAAAATCTCTTGCCGATTGGTCATGTCGTGTTCCTTGGGATTCTGCATACAATGGCACACATACCGAACCTATCCCTCTTGGGCAACGCGGTTCCCTGCGTAATACCGGACCTTTTTTGGCATAAGGATTTTCAGGACATTTTGGATAATCCGCCGCGCACAGCGCACCCCTTGCAGCCCTGCCTGTGCCGCCCTACCGTTCCGCCAAATACGCAAGAGGTTCCCATGAAAGACGCAGCGCCACAGACGATCTATTTGGCTGACTACACCCCGTTCCCTTGGTTGATCGATGACGTGTCATTGACGTTTGATCTGGCCCCGAATGCAACGCGCGTGATCAGCCGCATTGCATTTCGCCCCAATCCCGACAGCGCCGGTGGTGACTTTTTCCTGCATGGCGAACACCTTAAACTGATCAGCACGACCATCGACGGACAGCCTGTGACGCCGAGGGTTACTGACAGGGGGCTGACCTGCGCGGTTCCAAACGGTGCCTTTGTCTGGGAGAGCGAGGTCGAGATCGCCCCTGCCGACAACACCGCCCTTGAAGGGCTCTATATGTCGTCGTCGATGTATTGCACCCAATGCGAGGCCGAAGGGTTTCGCCGGATCACCTATTATCCTGACCGCCCCGATGTGATGGCGGTGTTTACTGTGCGGGTGCAAAGTGCGCTGCCAGTGCTGTTATCCAACGGCGATTTGCTAACGCAGGGGGCGGGATTTGCGCAATGGCACGATCCTTGGCCCAAACCTGCCTATTTGTTCGCCCTTGTCGCCGGTGATCTGACCGCAACATCAGGACAGTTCACCACATGCGAGGGGCGCGATGTCGCGCTCAACATCTGGGTGCGTCCCGGTGACGAGGACAAATGTGCCTTTGCTCTTGAAGCCCTGAAACTGTCGATAAAGTGGGATGAAGACGTTTACGGGCGCGCTTACGACTTGGACATTTTCAACATTGTGGCCGTCGATGACTTCAATGCAGGCGCTATGGAGAACAAGGGCTTGAACATTTTCAACTCTTCGCTTGTTTTGGCCTCTCCTGAAACTTCGACCGATCGCGACTTCGAACGCATCGAAGCCGTGATCGCCCACGAATACTTTCACAACTGGACAGGCAATCGGATTACCTGCCGCGATTGGTTCCAGCTTTGCCTTAAGGAAGGGCTGACTGTGTTTCGCGATCAGCAGTTCACCGGCGACATGCGCAGCCGCGCCGTCAAGCGGATTGAAGATGTCATCCTGCTACGTGCGCGCCAGTTCCGCGAAGACAACGGCCCCCTTGCCCACCCCGTGCGGCCCGACAGTTTTGTCGAGATCGACAACTTTTACACCCTGACGGTTTACGAAAAAGGCGCAGAACTGATCGGCATGCTCAAGAGGTTGGTCGGGGATGATGCCTATGGGCGCGCACTTGATCTTTACTTCGCCCGCCATGACGGTGATGCCGCCACAATTGAGGATTGGCTTGCGGTGTTCGCGCAATCAACTGGCCGCGATCTGACACAGTTCAAACGCTGGTATACACAGGCTGGCACGCCACGCGTCACGGCAACGGATGACTTTAAGAATGGAACATATACGCTTCATTTTAAACAAGAAACCCACCCCACACCGGGGCAGGATACCAAACTGGCACAGGTCATTCCAATCGCGGTCGGGATGCTTGATCCTTCGGGCGCAGAAGTCGTCGCAACCCGAATCCTCGAGATGACAGAAACCGCGCAAAGCTTTGTCTTCACAGGCCTTGCCGCCCGCCCGATCCCGTCGATCTTGCGTGACTTTTCCGCGCCTGTGATCCTGACCCGCGAGACAAGTCAGGCGGAACGCGCGGTCCTGTTGGCCCATGATAGCGACCCGTTCAACAAGTGGGAGGCAGGGCGCGCCCTCGCCCGCGATACCTTGCTGGCGATGATCAACGATGCTGCCCCCGCCCAGCGGGCCTACCTTGACGGACTAGCGGCGGTGCTGCGCGACGACAGCCTTGATCCGGCGTTCCGCGCACTGGTGCTGACCCTACCCAGCGAGGACGACACGGCCCAAGCCCTGAGCGAAGCAGGTCACACGCCTGACCCGTTAGCGATCCATCATGCACACGAGGCGTTGCGCGTGCAAATAGCCCAGCATCTTCAAGACCTTCTGCCGCGCATCTATGCAAACCATCAGATCGATGGGCCCTTTTCTCCGGATGCGCAGGCCGCTGGGGCGCGGTCATTGGGGAACGCGGTTCTTGCGCTTTTGTCGCGCCTTGATGGTGGCGTGCAGGCCGCGCATCAGTACGCGCAGGCCGATAACATGACCCAGCAGTTGGCCGCGCTGTCGTGTCTTTTGGCCGTTGGCAAAGGTACCGATCAGGTGCAGGCGTTTTACGATCAATGGCACGATGATCGCCTTGTGATGGACAAATGGTTCACGCTTCAGGTGGCCAATGCATCGGGTGCAAGTGCTGCAAAGGTGGCTGACGACCTAACCCGCCACGCCGCCTTTGTCTGGACCAACCCCAACCGGTTCCGGTCGGTGTTCGGGGCGTTGGCGGGCAATGCGGCGGGTTTTCATGATGCAAGCGGGACGAGCTACGCCCTACTTGCGGATTGGATGATCAAGCTCGACAGCGCCAACCCACAGACCGCAGCCCGCATGACAGCGGCCTTCGAGACATGGCGGCGCTATAGCACCGAGCGTCAGGCAATGATGCGCACAGCGCTTGAAAGGATCGGCAGCGCGCCAGATCTGTCCCCCAATACACGCGAGATGGTGACGAGGATATTGGGTTAACTTCGCCTTGCAAATACTTGAAATAAAACTATAAATTGGACTGTCTTAATGCAAAACATAACCCTCACTGGCATCAAGCAGGTGTGTACCATCCGATGACCCACAGCTTTGCCCGCAGCGGACGCAGCGCCCCGACAGCCCTGTTGCTGCTTGCCGTTTGGTTGATCGTCATTTCGTCGGTGATCGTGATTTCGCTGGTCTGGTGGATCGCTGTTTTGATGCTGATCTTCACGCTTCCGGCGGCCTGGGACATGATCAGCAACCGTCAAAGCCGCCTGACGTTGGATGATGCGGCACTGAGCTGGCAGTCAGGTCGCCACGAGGGCCGCGTGCCATTGGCCGAGATCGCCAAGGTTCGGATCGACCGGCGGCTTGATCTGTCCTATCGCATAGCGATCGTCAAAACCGACGGGCGCAAACTGCGCCTGCCACCCGACACGCAGCCGCCGGTTGATGAATTTGAAAAGGCGCTGAATACCCAAGGTGTCGCGACCGAACGCAATCCGTTCTCGTTGCTGGGCGCCTAGCCGCCCAAGCCCGGAGGGCGTTTAATTAACAATGCCCGCGGGGCGCATCCGCGGGCGGATTGTTTCACGCGACACGCAATAGGACTGCGCGCGCGTCCATGTGGACATTTCCGATATCTTGGCACGGTTCGTCATCGGCCCCCAATCAGCCGCAACCCCGCGCCAGCGCCCGTCATGCACGGCCACCGCAAGGTCACGGGGCACGGTGACGGCCATAATGCGGGCGGCACACGACAGGTTGTCTTCGGGGTCTGTCAACGCATCGCCGGTGCGCGCGCGACACCCATAGCGGCGCGCCGTATCGGGGTAGATTTGCAGCAACCCATACCAAAGCCCGCCGCCACCAACCGCATCCGGGCGATAGGTGCTTTCGTGTTTGGCCAGTGCCGACATCATCCCTGCCCAAAAAGCACGGCGCAGTTCGGGCGGGTTTTGCGCATAGGCAGGACACCACGCATCAATGTCGCGCGGCACAACGGTCTCAAGATCACTGCCGTGCATCGCAATGGCTGACATGGCCGCACGGGTCCACAGCTCTCCGTCCTGTTGGAAATCCCAACGCGCACGAGGTTGGAACGGAGCCCGCGCCACAGGCCGCACACTTGGCGGAGAGGTTTCCACCACAACCGGATAGCGCAGCATATGCGCGGGGCGAGGAACGGGGCGTATGGCGGACAGCTGCGCATGCACAGCGGCGACCCGTATTTCAACGGCATCGGCGCGTGACATGGGGCGCACAGGCGCTTGCGAGGTTTGCTGTGCAGCGGCACCCATCCCGATCAACGCCGCAACAATCCCCCCCAGGATGATACGTTTTGCAGACATAGGCGCGACTTTGCACCGCGCGATCGTTTGCAATCAAGAAAAAAGGCACCGCAGTGATGCCTTGGTTTGCGCCCTTAAGGTTGGCAATAGGATTGGGTTGAAATCCACGCCTGCATGTCTTCACGCTTTGCAGCGCTATGGAATGGACCCCAATCAGCGGCCAACCCGCGCCCGCCTGCGGCAACCACACCGTCACGGGGCACGGTTACGGCGGCTATACGCACAGCACATGACAAATTGGCGGCACCATCCTGCAAGGCCTCACCTGATCCTGCGTCACAGCCATAGCCACGCGCGGTCGCAGGGGCGATCTGCACAAGGCCAAACCAGCGCCCGCCACCACCCACAGCGTTCGGATTCCATGTGCTTTCGTGTTTGGCAAGGGTCGAAAGCATCCCTGCCCAGAACGCCGCGCGCTGGTCTTGGTCAGCATCGGGATAGGCGGGGCACCATGTGGCAATGTCGTCGGGCACCAGCGACAGGAGCGGGTTGCCGTGGGTTTCCAGTGCTGTGAATGTGGCGGCTGTCCAGCCATCGCTTTGGGCGGACTGATCCCATCGCATTGCGGCCGGTATTTCATCAAGCGCGGGCGTTGCGGCTTGGGGTGCGGGGGCGCTACAGGCCGCCAAAAGGGCCGTCAATGCAGCACAAAGAATCAGGGGCCGGGTCGAAAATGTCATGATTTCAAGCCATGGGTTGTTGAAGATCCTGTCAGATGCAAAGGAATCCGCCCACCCGTCCAGCCCACGCCGCACGTGGATGGGTGTTTTGGGCGGTAAGGCGCGCATCGCGGTCTTGAAGCCGCGCCGCCAACACCCTATTCAAGGCCCGTTCACGCCCAAAGGATCGCCCCATGCTAGACCTGACCTATGACAGCCCGAAACCCAAAGTAATCGCCGGTGCGAAACACGATTGGGAACTTGTAATCGGCCTTGAAGTTCACGCGCAGGTCGCGACCAAAGCCAAGCTGTTTTCCGGTGCCTCGACCCTGTTCGGGTCCGAGCCCAA
>JBLHNX010000151.1:0-6751 GCA_047622125.1 Paracoccaceae bacterium
CGCAAACGACAGCGGGTGGCCCGTGCCAAACGGCGACACATAGGTCAGATCCTGCATCGCTTTGTGCACCGATTCGATAATTTTCGGATGACAGTGACCCGCAGGCGAACAGAACAGGCCAGACGATCCGTCAATGACCGTGCCACCCTTGTGGTCGGTCATATAAACGCCTTTGGCTTCAGTAATTAAGCGCGGATCCTTCTTAAATCCACGGTTGTCCGTGAAAGGAATCCAGAATTCTTCGAGCGAGTTGTTTTTAGCGTCGAGTGCCATGGTTGTGACCTCCGAAAAAGGAATAAGATTGCCGGACGCTAGCGTTAGGCGCCGAATTCCTTTACATCCAGTTTGAACCGCAATTTATATCCAGATTGGCAATATGGCGATTTCCGAAGAAACCTTCTTTCTGGACGCGCAGGCCCAAGGCACCCTGCAAACCCAGATTCAACAGATGGTCGCCGAGGGCATTCTGTCGGGGCGCTTCCGGCGTGGTGAAAAGCTGCCCAGTTCACGCAAATTGGCGCAACACCTTGGGATCAGCCGGATCACGGTGACGCTTGCCTATACGGAACTTCTCGCTGACGACTACATCGCCTCGCGCGGACGCTCCGGTTATTTCGTCTCTGAAAATGCGCCAGAACCGCCCAGTTTTCCGGCGCTGGCCGCAGGTGTCGGCAGCGTTGATTGGTCGCGCGCCATCGGGCAGAAATTCACCGGCAGCGAACCGCATTCCAAACCGCGCAACTGGGCCAGTTATCGCTATCCATTTGTCTATGGGCAGGCCGACCCCACGTTGTTTGACAGTGCCAATTGGCGGCTTTGTGCGCTCGAAGCCTTGGGCCGCAAGGATTTTGACGCCCTGACCACAGACTATAACGATCAGGACGACCCCAAGCTGATCGAATTCATCGCCCGCCAAACCCTGCCAAGACGCGGGATACTGGCAAAACCCGACGAAATCCTGCTCACGCTTGGGGCGCAAAACGCCCTTTGGCTCACCGCGCAAGTGCTGCTGACCAGCCGCCGACGCGCGGTCGTCGAAGACCCCTGTTATCCCGCCCTGCGCGGAATCCTGACCCAAGCCCGCTGTCACTTGACCGCTGTGCCCGTTGATAGCGATGGCTTGCCGCCCGATGCCCTGCCACCCGATACGGATGTCGTTTTCGCAACACCCAGCCACCAGTGCCCGACCACATCGACAATGCCGATGCAGCGGCGCCAGGCCCTTCTGGAGCGTGCAGAACGGGACAACTTCCTGATCGTCGAAGACGACTACGAATTCGAAATGTCGTTCCTCAAATCCCCCTCGCCCGCGCTTAAGTCTCTCGATCGCAACGGGCGGGTGATCTATGTGGGCTCGTTCTCGAAATCCCTCTTTCCGGGCTTGCGGCTTGGCTACCTCGTCGGCCCCGCACCCTTCATCCGCGAAGCCCGCGCACTGCGTGCCAGCGTTCTGCGCCACCCCCCCGGACATATCCAACGCACGGCGACCTATTTCCTGTCACGCGGCCATTACGACGCGTTGATCCGGCGCATGGGCAAAGCATATCTGGATCGTCGCCGGACCATGGATCGCGCGATCGCGGATCACGGGCTGACCGTCGCAGGCGCGGGCAGTTTTGGTGGATCGTCCTTCTGGATGCGCGCGCCCGAAGGCGTCGATACCAGTGCACTGGCCGAAACCTTGCAGGCAAATGGCGTGTTGATCGAACAAGGCAATCACTTTTTCGCAGCCGAAAACCCGCCGCAAAATTTCTATCGCCTTGCCTATTCCTCAATCCCCAGCGCCCGTATACCAGATGGCATTGCCCGCATTGCGGCAGCCATCAAAACGGCAACTGGCTCTATCTGACCCAATCAATTGGCCCTATTGAATCAGCGCCCCTCTTCATAGTCTCGCGCGAAATCCCAAGGGAGGATCCCCAGATGAAAATGACCACCGAAGAAGCATTCGTAAAAACGCTCCAGAAACATGGCATCGAACATGCCTTCGGAATCATCGGCTCGGCCATGATGCCAATTTCCGATTTATTCCCGCAGGCTGGCATCCAGTTCTGGGATTGCGCCCACGAAGGCTCGGCGGGCATGATGTCTGACGGCTACACCCGCGCCACCGGCAAGATGTCGATGATGATCGCGCAAAACGGCCCCGGCATCACCAACTTCGTCACAGCCGTGAAAACCGCCTACTGGAACCACACACCCCTGCTGCTTGTCACACCGCAAGCCGCCAACAAGACCATCGGCCAAGGCGGCTTTCAAGAAGTCGAGCAGATGAAACTGTTCGAAGACATGGTCGCCTATCAGGAAGAAGTCCGCGATCCGTCCCGCATGGCCGAAGTCCTGACCCGTGTGATCGCCAAAGCCAAACGTCTGTCCGGCCCCGCGCAGATCAACATCCCGCGCGATTACTGGACCCAGATCGTCGATATCGACATCCCCGATCCGGTCGAATTCGAGGTATCACCTGGTGGCGAGAACTCGATCACTGCAGCGGCTGACCTGATCTCGAATGCCAAAAACCCAGTGATCCTGAACGGCGCTGGCGTAGTGCTGTCGCATGGTGGCATCGCCGCCTCGATGGCGCTGGCCGAACGCCTTGATGCCCCGGTTTGCGTTGGCTATCAGCACAACGATGCCTTCCCCGGTTCGCACCCGCTATTTGCTGGCCCCTTGGGCTACAACGGGTCCAAGGCCGGCATGGAATTGATCAAAGGCGCCGACGTCGTGATCTGCCTGGGCACACGCCTTAACCCGTTCTCCACCTTGCCCGGTTACGGCATGGACTACTGGCCGACGGATGCGAAAATCATCCAGGTCGATATCAACCCCGACCGGATCGGCCTCACCAAAAAGGTCACAGTCGGCATCGTCGGTGACGCCGCCAAAGTGGCGCGCGGCATCCTGAACCAACTGGCCGACGACGCAGGCGATGCAGGACGGGCCGACCGCAAGGCCACCATCTCCAAAGCCAAATCCACATGGGCGCAGCAACTATCCTCCATGGATCACGAAGACGATGACCCGGGCACCACATGGAATGAACGCGCCCGCAACGATAAACCCGATTGGATGTCGCCCCGCATGGCATGGCGCGCGATCCAATCCGCCCTCCCGCGCGAGGCAATCATCAGTTCCGACATCGGCAACAACTGCGCCATCGGCAACGCTTACCCCGACTTTGACGAGGGGCGGAAATACCTCGCTCCCGGCCTGTTCGGCCCTTGTGGCTATGGCCTACCGGCGATTGTCGGCGCAAAAATAGGTCAGCCAAACGTGCCTGTCGTCGGTTTCGCAGGTGATGGCGCATTCGGCATCTCAGTCAACGAACTTACCGCAATCGGACGTGGTGAATGGCCCGCGATTACGCAGATCGTGTTCCGCAACTACCAATGGGGCGCCGAAAAGCGCAACTCGACGCTTTGGTTTGACGACAACTTCGTCGGCACAGAACTTGATACCTCTGTGTCCTACGCTGGCATCGCTCAGGCCTGCGGTCTGCAAGGCGTTGTCGCGCGCACGATGGACGAACTCACCGCCGCCCTGAACACCGCGATCGAGGATCAGATGAAACACGGCAAGACCACCCTGATCGAGGCGATGATAAATCAGGAACTCGGCGAACCCTTCCGCCGTGACGCCATGAAGAAACCTGTCTCTGTGGCCGGCATCTCAAAGGCCGACATGCGCGCCCAGTAACGACAAAATTGCGTCCGGCGGGCTTCTTCTGTTCAGAAATACTCCCGCCGGAGGCTCCACCCCGCGCCTCTGGTCCCTCCCGCCTGCCTGTGATGAAATAGGGCTGAATTCAGTAACAGGACACACCAATGCCCGCCCCACATCCCTTCCTTTCCACAACCCTTCCCCACTGCTCGCAACGCCTGCTTGATCAGGCGCGCAGCTTGCCTGTGCCGCGTGTGGCATTGGTGAACGCAGGTGCCAAAAATCCACTGATCGGCATCCGCGAAGCTGCGCAGGCTGGCCTCGCCGAACCAATCCTGATCGGCGATGAAGCGAAAATCCGCGCCGCTGCCGAAGCGCTGGATTTTGACATCAGCCAGTTACGCCTGATCCACGCGCCCCATGCCCAAGCGGCTGTCAAAGCCGCCGAGCTTGCCCGGATCGGCGAGGCAGATGCGATTATGAAGGGTCAGGTGCATACCTCTACGTTCCTCAAGGGCCTCTTGCCGTCCTCGGCGGGCCTGCGCGAAAAAGGCACACGTTGCGGCCATGTCTTTCACATCACTACGCCGCACAGCGACCGCCCACTGCTGCTCACCGATGGTGCGCTCAATGTCGATCCCGATGTGCAAACCCGTCAGGCCTGCCTGACGCTGGCCGTGCAACTGGCGCAGACCCTTGGTATTGAACGTCCCAAAGCGGCTCTGCTTGCCCCCACCGAAGACCCGATCCCCTCGGTGCAAAACACGATGGAAAGCGCTGAAATCGCCGCGTGGGCCCGCACCCACCTGCCCCAAGCCATCGTAGCTGGTCCCATCGCAATGGACCTGATCCTGTCGCATGAGGCCGCCACCATCAAGGGCTACGACAGCCCCGTTGCGGGCGACGCCGACATCATCGTTTCGCCCAATATCACTACCGGCAACGCGCTGTTCAAACTGATGGTGCTTGGTATGGGATGTTGTGCGGCTGGGATCGTCCTTGGCGCCAAAGTCCCGATCCTGCTCACCTCGCGCAGCCAACAAGCCCCCGCGCGGATCGCATCCGCCGCCCTTGGCGTGATCGCCGCCGGTGCGCGGGCATGATGCTGGTCCTCAACACCGGATCGTCGTCGATCAAGATCGCAGTGTTTGACGCGGCCCTGAACCTTGTGATCCAAGGCAACATCGCCGGTGTCGGCCATGCAGGCCGGATGACGCTGGGCGATGACAAATCGGACGTGACCAGCATGGATCATGCCGACGCGCTCGACCACCTCCTTGATGGTCTTGTCGCGCGGGGCATTCCGCTGGATCAAATCACCTCTGCGGCGCACCGCGTCGTGCATGGCGGGCGTCGTTTGACAGCACCCTGCCGCATCACCGACGAAACAATCGCCCAGATCACCGCGATGATCCCGCTTGCGCCCTTGCACAATCCGCCCGCCCTTGCAGGCATAGCCGCCGTCACGGCGCAACTGCCAGATGTTCCGCAATTTGCTAGTTTCGACACGGCCTTTCACGCGACCCAACCCGAGGTCGCAACTGCCTACGCCCTGCCCAAAGCCCAGCGCGACGCGGGCATCCAGCGATACGGGTTCCACGGGTTGTCCTACGCGGGCATGGTCCGGCAATTTAGTGATGCTGTGCCGCCCCGCTTGCTGGCCCTGCACCTTGGCGCAGGTGTCAGTCTTTGCGCGATCAAGCAGGGCAAATCGCTTGCGACAAGCATGGGCTATTCCCCCCTGTCCGGCCCGACGATGGCAACCCGCACAGGCGACATTGATGGCATGGCCGTACTGCGCATCGCGCAGGAGTTGGGGTTCGAGGCAGCAACACATCTGCTCAACAACGAAAGCGGCCTGCTTGGCCTTTCCGGCACATCCGCTGATATGCGCACGCTGCTCGCTGACCCGTCAGATGCCGCGCAATTCGCGGTCGATCATTTCATCTGGTCGGTCGTGCATCAGGCAGGCAGCCTGATTGCCGTGATGGAAGGCGTCGATGGCATCGCCTTTACCGGCGGGATTGGTGAAAATTCCGCCCCGATCCGCGACAGGGTCATGGCGCGACTGGCGTGGCTCGGCGACGTGCCAACCCACATCATCCCCGCCGACGAAGAGCGCCAGATCGCCATCGACGCGACAAGCCTGCTATGACCTACGCCAGCGCCACCGTAACGGCTGTGGCCGCAACAATATCGTCAACGCTGGCACCACGGCTCAGGTCACAAACTGGTGCTGCGAAGCCCTGCAAGATGGGCCCCAACGCCTGCGCGCCTGCCAGTTCCTGCGCCAATTTGTATGCTATATTGCCTGCATCAAGCGACGGGAATACCAGCACATTTGCGTCACCGCCTTGCACACCCTTGGTTGCCGCAATCGCGGCGTTCAACGCCGCGTCGGCCTGCAGTGGGCCGTTAAACCCTGTCGCTTCTGCCGCCGCGCGCACCGCGTCAACGCTATCACCTGCACCGCTGGACCCGCTCGAATACGACAGCAGCGCCACGCGCGCATCGCCCAGCAACGCACGCCCCGTCACCGCCGAGGCCCGCGCAATCGCCGCCAGTCCAGCCGCGTCAGGCGCCACATTCACCGCGCAATCAGCCCAGACCATCGCCCGCCCGTTCGGAAATACCATCAGGAAAAACGACGAGGGCAGCGTCACCCCGTCAGCCAGCCCAATCGCCAGCCCCGCCGCCTCGATCACGCGGCGGGTCGGCGCATCGGCCCCTGCGACCATCACATCGGCCTCGCCTGCAGCGACCATCGCGGCGGCGCGGATCAACGGCTTGCCCAACATGCGCCGCGCAAGGGTTTCTTTTACGCCGCGCCCCGTGACCAGTGCCGCGACCTGCGCAGCACTTACGTCCGCCAGCCCCACAGGCACGCACACCCCCTCATCCGCCAGCCGCGCCATCGCGGCGGCGACGCGCGGGTCATCGCTTTCGGGAAACACCACGCGCGCCTGCTTGGCCCGTGCTACGTCTTTCAGATTGTCCAAGATGCCCATCGCGCCCTCCATGTCCCTCACAGGAGCCTTCATATGACCGACACCGTCAAGATCAACCGTGGCCTTAAGGGCGTGTATTTTGA